>DATKFT010000171.1:0-40078 GCA_035544335.1 Pseudorhodoferax sp. | reverse complement strand
TCGGCCTGGATGGCGGGCTGGCGCTGCGCGGCGCCCTGCGGGTCCGCGCCGGCCGGCGTCAGCGACTCGTAGGCGATGCCGTCGCCGGCGCCGCAATGCGTGCAGCGGATGCGCACCATGTGCCATTGCGTGCTGCACAGCGCGCAGTGCAGGTAGCGCTGGCCGTCGGCGCCGCCGGCCCTGCGCGTGAGGCTGGCCGTGGGCCGGCTCGCGCAGCAGGGGCACAGGGATGACGCGTCGGTGCGGCCGAACGGCTGGCCCTGGGCCAGGTGGCGTTCCTGCACGGCCAGCACCATGTGGGTCCAGTAGACCTGCAGCGCGGCGCCGATCAGCGGCGCGGCGCCCATGTCCAATGTGTCGTGCAGGCCGCCCAGCAGCGCCTCGGCCTGCTCTTCGAGGAAGTCCGCATCGGCCTGCGCGAGCGCGGCCAGCACGCCGGCGGCCGTGGCGGGCGCGCTGGCCTGCAGCCGCAGCGCCATGGTGCGCAGCACGCCGTGCCAGGCCGCATCGCGCGGCCAGTGCGGCGCGGCCAGCGGCGCCAGGCCGGCGCGGGCGGCCTGGTCGAGCGCGGCCGCGTCGGGCAGCGGCACCTCGGGGAAGTCGGCGAGCGCTGCCTGCTGGGCCAGCGCGAGATCGGCCAGGAACAGCAGGTAGTCCTGCAGGGCGTGGCCGCCGGCGCGCTGGCGCAGCCGCATGGCGCGCTCGGCGAACACGGTGCTGCGCTCGGGCCAGTGCAGGTAGGGCGTGTCGCCGCCCGCCTGGGCGACGATCTCTTCGGCCGACATCACGCGGACGGTGGCAGCGGTCAAATCAGCGTCCTGGGTGCGGGCATGGCTTGTATTGTGCCAAGTGGTCAGCGCCGCTTCGTGACTTCCGCATGCCAGAGCGGGTGATTGGCCCGGGCCCAGCCCGTGCCGACCGTGCCGCGCGTCATCGCACGCATGGTGCCCTTGACCCAGATCGCGGCGTAGACATGGATGGTGGTCGTGAGCACCAGCACCACGGCAGCGATGGCGTGCGCGAGCACGGCGATGCGCAGCACCGGGACGCTGAAGTAGGGCGCGAACCAGGGCCGCCAGAACATGAGGCCCGTGGCCAGCAGCACGAGCAGGCTCAGCGCCATGAGCCAGAACACGAGCTTCTGCGCGCCGTTGTACTTGCCGGCCGGCGGCATGCGCGACTTGTCGCCGCGCAGCATGTCGCCGCTGTGGGCCAGCCACTGGCGGTCACCCGCGTTCACGAGGTTCTGGCGCCACAGCCGCAGGAACAGCCCGAGAAAGCCCAGGAACATCAGCACGCCCATGAACGGGTGCAGGATGCGTGCCCAGGGCCCGCCGCCGAACAAATGGCTCAGGAAGAACAGGCCCGGGTGGAAGAAGGCCAGGCCCGACAGGGCGGCCAGCACGAACATCAGCGCGACGAACCAGTGGTTCATGCGCTCGCCGTCGCGGTAGCGCTGCAGCAGCGTTCTCATGGCCGTTCCTCCCCGCCGTGCGTGGCATCTCCCGTGTGCGCGCCATCCTCGTCGGGCTCCTCGATGGGTCCCACCTTCATGTAGTGGAAGAAGCCCGCCACCACGGCGCCCACCATGCCGGCCACCGCGAGCGGCTTGGCCATGCCCTTCCACAGGCCCACCATGGCGCTGATGCGCGGGTCGGCCGGCAGGTCCTCGAGCTCGGGCTGGTCGGCGTGCTTGAGCACGTACATCACGTGCGTGCCGCCCACGCCGCTCGGGTTGTAGAGCCCGGCGTTGGCCAGGCCGCGCTCCTGGAGTTCGCCCACGCGCTTTTCGCCATAGGCCACCATGTCCTCCTTGGTGCCGAAGCCGATGGCGCCCGTGGGGCAGGTCTTCACGCAGGCCGGCTCCAGGCCCACGCCCACGCGGTCCGAGCACAGCGTGCACTTGTAGGCCTTGTTGTCCTTGCTGCTGATGCGCGGCACGTCGAACGGGCAGCCCTTGACGCAGTAGCCGCAGCCGATGCAGTGCTCGGAGATGAAGTCCACGATGCCGTTGGCGTACTGCACGATGGCGCCCGGCGAGGGGCAGGCCTTCAGGCAGCCCGGGTCCTCGCAGTGCATGCAGCCGTCCTTGCGGATCAGCCAGTCGAGCTTGCCCTTGGAGCCGTCCGCCAGCACGGGTTCGGCCTCGAAGAACTTCATGACGGTCCAGCTGCTCGCCGTGAGGTCGCTGGGGTTGTCGTAGACGCCGATGTTGGTGCCGACCTCGTCGCGCAGGTCGTTCCAGTTCATGCACGCGACCTGGCAGGCCTTGCAGCCGATGCACTTGGACTCGTCGATGAGCTTGGCGAGCTGCGGCACGGCCGAGCGCACCTGCGGCGATGGCGTGGTGGTGGCCGAACGCTGGACCACCGCGAGGGATTGCTGACTGCTCATGTGCGTGGCCCCCTCTATGCTTTTTCGATGTTGACGAGAAAGGCCTTGAACTCCGGCGTCTGCGAGTTCGCGTCCCCCACGAAGGGGGTCAGCGCATTGGCCAGATAGCCGTTCTGCGTGACACCCTTGAAGCCCCAGTGGATGGGGATGCCCACGTGGTGCACGGGCTTGCCGTCCACCTGCAGCGCCTTGATGCGCTTGGTGACCACGCAGGCGGCCACCACCTCGCCGCGGTTGGAGCGCACGCGCACCATGTCGCCCTGGCGGATGCCCTTCTCCTTCGCGAGCTCCTCGCCGATCTCGACGAAGGGCGCGGGCTGCACCACGGCATTGCTGCGCGCATGCTTGGTCCAGAAGTGGTGGTGCTCGGTGAGCCGGTAGGTCGTGGCCGCGTAGGGGAATTGGTCCTTCTGGCCGAAGGCCGCGCGGTCGCCGGCGTACACGCGTGCGGCCGGGTTGCTCGTGGCCTTGGGGTTGTTCGGGCACATGAGGTTCACGCCCAGCGGCGACTCGAAGGGCTCGTAGTGCTCGGGGAAGGGGCCTTCGGCCATGCCCACGGCATGCAGCCGCGCCACGCCCTCGGGGTTCATGATGAAAGGCCCCACGTTCTGCTCGGGCGCGGCGTCGGGCCGCATGTCGGGCACGTCGGCGCCGCCGGCCCAGCTGCCGTTCCAGGCCAGGTACTTGCGCGAGGGATCCCAGGGCTTGCCCGCCGGGTCGGCGCTCGCGCGGTTGTACAGGATGCGCCGGTTGGCCGGCCAGGCGAAGCCCCAGTTGGGGTACACGCCCAGCCCCGTGGGGTCGCTGGTGTCGCGCCGCGCCGCCATGTTGCCAGCCTGCGTGAAGACGCCCGCGTAGATCCAGTTGCCGCAGGCCGTGGAGCCGTCGGCCTGCAGCAGCGCGAAGTTGGGCATCTGCTCGCCGGCCTTGACGAGCACCGCGCGCGGCGCGTCCGGGTTCTTGGGGTCGGGCGGCGCGAGCACGTCCGCCAGCGCGCGGCCGTTGATCTCGCGCAGCAGCTCCTGCGAACTCGGCACGCTGGCGTTCAGGTAGGGCCAGGTCAGCGCGGCCACGGGCTCGGGCAGCGTACCGCCGTCCTTGGCGTAGAGCGCGCGGATCTTGAGGAACAGCCGCGCCATGAGCTCCGAGTCGGTCTTGGACTCACCGGGCGGATCGACCGCCTTCTCCTTCCAGTTGATCACGCGGCTGGAGTTCGTGAAGCTGCCGGTCTCCTCGGCGAAGCAGCTCGTGGGCAGGCGGAACACCTCGGTCTGCACGCTCTTGGGATCGACGTCGTTGAGCGGACCGTAGTTCTTCCAGAACTCGCTGGTCTCGGTCTCCAGCGGGTCCATGACCACGAGGTACTTGAGCTTGGAGAAGGCCTCGGAGAGCTTCTTCTTGTTCGGCACGGCGGCCAGCGGGTTCATGCCCTGGCACAGGAAGCCGTGCATCTTGCCCTGGTGCATCATCTCGAACATGGCCAGCACGTCGTAGCCCGTGTCGCGCTTGGGCACCCAGTCGTAGGCGAAGTCGTTCTCGGCGGTCGCGGCCGCGCCGTAGTAGGACTTCATGAGGCTCGTGAACCACTTCGGGAAGTTCTGCGGGAACGACATCTGGTTCGGCCGCAGCGGCTTGGGCGAACGCTTGGCCAGGTACTCGGCGCGCGTGGGGTCGTTGTCCATGGGCGCCAGCATGTAGCCCGACAGCACCTCGCTGTAGGCGTTCATGTCGGTGATGCCCTGCACGTTGGCGTGGCCGCGCAAGGCGTTCACGCCGCCGCCGGGCAGGCCCATGTTGCCCAGCAGCAGCTGGATCATGGCCATGGTGCGGATGTTCTGCGAGCCCACCGAGTGCTGCGTCCAGCCCAGCGCATAGCAGATGGTCATGACCTTGTCGCGCGCGGCCATGGCACCGATGTGCTCGCAGACCTGCACGAACTGGTCCTGCGGCGTGCCCGTGATGCGGCTGACCAGCTCGGGCGTGTAGCGGCTGTAGTGCTTCTTCATCTGCTGGAACACGCACTGCGGATCCTGCAGGCTCTCGTCGACCTTGACGAATCCGTCCTCGCCCATCTGGTAGCCCCAGCTGGACTTGTCGTAGCTGCGCTTGGCCTCGTCGTAGCCCGTGAACAGGCCGTTGTCGAAGGCATAGCCGGGCTTGACCAGGAAGCTCGCGTCGGTGAAGGCCTTCACGTAGTCGTGCTGGATCTTGTCGTGCGACAGCAGGTAGTGGATCACCCCGCCCAGGAACGCGATGTCCGTGCCCACGCGGATCGGCGCGTAGTAATCGGCCACGGCGGCGCTGCGCGTGTAGCGCGGGTCCACGACGATGAGCTTGGCCTTGCGCTGCTGCATGGCCTCGGTCACCCATTTGAAGCCGCAGGGGTGGGCTTCGGCGGCATTGCCACCCATGATGAGGACCATGTCCGTGTTGCGGATATCGGTCCACGAATTGGTCATCGCTCCGCGACCGAACGTCGGGCCCAGACTGGACACCGTCGGCGCGTGTCAGATACGTGCTTGCGTATCGAGTGCGACCATCCCCAGGCCGCGCGCGACCTTGACGGACAGATAACCGGATTCGTTGGACGAGGCGCTGGAGATCAGGAAACCCGTGGAGTTCCAGCGGTTGACCGTGACGCCCTGGGCGTTGGTCTTGACGAGGTTGGCGTCGCGGTCGGCCTTCATGTGGGCCGCGATGCGGTTGAGCGCGTCGTCCCAGCCGATGCGCTTCCATTCGTTGCTGCCGGGCTCGCGCACCTGCGGATGCTTGACGCGGTTGACCGACTGGATCATGTCCATCACGCCCGCGCCCTTGGGGCACAGCGTGCCGCGGTTGACCGGGTGGTCCGGGTCGCCCTCGATGTGCACGATGCTGGACTTGACGTTCTTGGCGCGGTCGCCCAGCGTGTAGATGACGAGGCCGCAACTGACCGAGCAGTACGGGCAGGTGCTGCGGGTCTCCGTGGTGCGGGCGAGCTTGAAGCTGCGGGTCTCGGCCAGTGCGGCCGTGGGCGAGAAGCCCAGCGCCGCCAGGCTGCCGGCCGCAAGGCCGGCGCCACTGACCCGGAAGAATTGTCTCCGGTGCATGTCCATGCGGGATGTCTCCTGTCGATGGATCTGAAGGTCCGCGGTGGGGACGCGGTGCGGTCTCGGTCGCAGGTTCAGCATATAAGCCTGTGTGCATGTGTGTAAGCAGGGTTTCTCCTTGTAGTGGAGGCGGTCCTGCGGGCCATGGCGGCTATGCTGCGGCGCATCCAACCCCAGGACCGCCCATGAGTGAGCATCTGCACCCCCTGGCCGGCGCGCCGGCGCCGGCCGACACCTTGATCGATCTCGCTGCGCTGTGCGCGGCCTATGCCGACGGTCGCCCCGACCCCGCGGTGCCGGCCCAGCGCGTGGCCTTCGGCACCTCGGGCCACCGCGGCTCGGCGCTGGACCTGTCCTTCAACGAATGGCATGTGCTGGCCATCACCCAGGCCATCTGCGACCACCGGCGCGCGCAGGGCATCACGGGCCCGCTGTTCCTGGGCGCGGACACGCATGCGCTGTCGGCGCCGGCCGTGGCCAGCGCCGTGCAGGTGCTGGCGGCCAACGGCGTGCACGTGCTGCTGTCGGCGGGCGACGAGCCCACGCCCACGCCGGCCGTCTCGCACGCCATCCTGGTCCACAACCGCGGCCGCCAGAGCGGTGAGCAGGGCCTGGCCGACGGCATCCTGGTCACGCCCTCGCACAACCCGCCGCGCGACGGCGGCTTCAAGTACAACCCGCCCAACGGCGGCCCGGCCGGTGGCGAGACCACGGGCCCGATCGAGGCCGCGGCCAACCGCTACCTGCAGGCCGGCCTGGCCGGCGTGCGCGTGCTGCCGCTGCAGGCCGCGCTCGCGGCCTCGACCACGCAGCGCCACGACTTCCTGAACAGCTACGTGGCCGACCTGGCCAGCGTGCTGGACATGGACCTCATCCGCGGCTCGGGCCTGCGCCTGGGCGTGGACCCGCTGGGCGGTGCCGGCGTGCACTACTGGGGCGCGATCGCCGAGCGCTACGGGCTGGACCTCACGGTGGTGCGCGAGACCGTGGACCCGCGCTTCGCGTTCATGACGCTGGACTGGGACGGCCAGATCCGCATGGACCCGTCCTCACCGCATGCGATGCAGCCGCTGCTGGCCATGAAGGACCGCTTCGACGTGGCCTTCGCCTGCGACACCGACCACGACCGCCATGGCATCGTGACGCCCACGGCCGGGCTGCTGCCGCCCAACCACTACCTTGCGGTCTGCATCGACTACCTGTTTCGGCACCGGCCGCAGTGGAGCGCGCAGGCCGCCGTGGGCAAGACCATCGTGTCCACCAGCCTCATCGACGGCGTGGCCGCGCGGCTGGGCCGGCGCCTGCACGAGGTGCCCGTGGGCTTCAAGTGGTTCGCCGACGGCCTGCTCGACGGCTCGCTGGGCTTTGGCGGCGAGGAGAGCGCGGGCGCGAGCTTCCTGCGCCGCGACGGCCGGGTCTGGACCACCGACAAGGACGGCATCACCGCGGCGCTGCTGGCCGCCGAGATCACGGCGGCCAGCGGGCGCGACCCGGGCCGGCTCTACGCCGAACTCGCGGCCGATTTCGGCAACCCCCAGTTCAGCCGGCGCGATGCGCCGGCCACGCCTGCGCAGAAGAAGCTGCTGGGCCAGCTCGCGCCCGCGCAGATCACCTCGTCCGAACTGGCGGGCGAGGCCATCACGGGCGTGCAGAGCAAGGCCGCGGGCAACGGCGCGGCCATCGGCGGCATCAAGGTCAGCACGGCGGGCGGCTGGTTCGCGGCCCGGCCCTCGGGCACCGAGAACGTCTACAAGATCTACGCCGAGAGCACGCGGGGCCAGGCGCATCTGCAGCGCATCTTCGAAGAGGCCCAGGCCGTGGTGGACGCGGCCATCGCCGACGCGTAGGCAGCCGCTGCGCCGGCGTGTCGGGGGCGCCGCCCGGCCTTCAATGGAGACACCGCCGCATCGCCCGATGCGGCTGCAACCATCCGAAGGAGAACGCATGAGCACCCCCGAAGACCGCCAGCAGCTGTGGGAACTTGTCAAGGACATCAAGTTCGCCATGTTCACCACGCGCCACCCCGACAACGGCCACCTGCATGCGCGGCCCATGACCACCCAGAACAAGCGCCTGGACGAGGACGACCGCCTCTGGTTCTTCATGTCGCGCCAGAGCGATTCGGTCGAAGACCTGGCGCGCGAGCCCGGCGTGAACGTGAGCTATGCCGACCCGGGCAAGGACAGCTACGTCTCGGTGACCGGTACCGCCTCCGTCAGCGAGGACAAGGCCAAGGCCCGCGCGCTGTGGAACAAGATGACGGAAGCCTGGTTCCCTGGCGGTGTGGACGACCCGGACGTGGCGCTGGTCGAAGTGCGCATCAGCCATGCCCACTACTGGAACGTCAAGGAGAACAAGCTCACGCAGTTCTTCAAGATCGCCAAGGCCGCGGCCACAGGCAAGCCGCCCAGCGGCATGGGCGAGAGCCGCGAAGTGCGCCTGCACGCGGAGTGATCAGGGCCGCAGCGCATCGGCCAGCCGCAGCCCGTAGCGGGCTTCGGCCGCGGCCAGCGCCGGCGCGATGGCCGGGTGCAGGGCCAGGCCCTCGCGCAGTGCCCGCGCACGCCGCGCGAGGCCGGCCTGCCCGGGCAGGCGCACGGGGCGGTCGGCGTCCACGGGCACATTGGCGCGGCAGCGCGCCGCCACGTGGTCCATCTGGCGCAGGAACTCGTCCTGGCCGCCGAAGGCCGCCAGGTCGTGCAGCGTGAGGTAGACGGTCGCGCCCCAGCCCTCGGGCGCGTCGGCGCGGCCATGGCCCGCGAGGCCGGCCGTCAGCGATTCGACGAGCAGCGCGAGCCCGTAGCCCTTGTGGCCGTGCGTGGTGCCGCCCACGGGCAGCAGCGTGCCGGGCGGCTGGGCGAACAGCACGGCGGGGTCGTCGCTCGGCCGGCCCTGCGCGTCGATCAGCACGGGCTGGGCAAAGCGCTCGCCGGCCGCGTGCTTGCGGTTGCTCATGCCATTGGTCGTGATCGAGGCCGAGATGTCCACCACCACGCCGCCATCGCTGAGCGGAAAGCCCAGCGCGAGCGGGTTGGGCGTGAACACGGCCTGCGTGCCGCCATAGGGCGCGACGCTGGCCGCATTGGGGTCCGAGCAGGCCAGCAGCAGCAACATGCCCTCGTCGAGCGCGCGCAGCATGTAGACCGCCAGGCAGGCGATGTGGTGGCTGCGCCGGATCGCGAGCGTGGCCGTGCCGAGCTGGCGTGCGCGCGGCAGCAGCAGATCCAGGCCCTGGTGCACGAGCCAGGGGCCGGGCAGGCGCTGGCCGTCCCAGAGCACGGCGGCGGGGCGGTCCGACAAGGTGGTGGGCGCGCCGGACTTCGCCATCTTGCCGGTCTCGATCTCGGCCAGGTAGCCGGCCAGCAGGGCCAGGCCGTGGGTGTCGTGGCCCAGCAGGTCGCCGTCGACCAGGGTCTGCGCGACGCTGGCGGCCATGGCGGGCGCCAGGCCCGCGCGCTGCAGCAGGCCGTCGGCGAAGGCGACCAGCGCCACCGCGTCGTAGAGGGGAGGCGTGTCGGTCATGTGGCGATTCCGTTGCGGCCACGGCGGCGCCAGGCCATCCAGCCCGAGGCCGACCACACCGACAGCGTGAACAAGGCCAGCGTCGCGGCGATGGGCCGCTCGACGAAGGCCAGCCAGCTGCCGTCGGACTTGATCATGGAGGTGATGAAGTTCTCCTCGAGCATCTTGCCCAGCAGCATGCCGAGGATGGCCGGCGCGATCGGAAAGCCGTTCTCCTCCATGAACCACGCGCCGACGCCGAAGGCCAGCAGGATCCAGAGGTCGAATGGCGCGTTGTTGATCGCGAAGGCCCCCACCAGGCAGAACAGCAAGATGATGGGCATCAGGATGTTGCGCGGCATGCGCAGCAGCTTGGCCGAGGTCTTGATGCAGGCCCAGCCCAGCGGCAGCATGAGCAGGTTGGCGGCGATGAAGACCAGGAACACCGCGTACACGTTGGCCGCGTTGTTGATGAAGATCATGGGGCCGGGGTTCATGTCCTTCATGTAGAGCACGCCGATCACGATGGCCGTGATCGAGTCGCCCGGGATGCCGAACACGAGCGCGGGCACCCAGGCGCCGGCCAGCGCGCTGTTGTTGGCCGCGCCGGCCTCGACCAGGCCCTCGGGGTGGCCGGTGCCGAACTTCTCCGGTTCTCGGCTGAGCTTCTTGCTCATCGCGAACGACATCCAGGCCGCGATGTCGGCGCCCGCGCCGGGCAGGATGCCGACCGCCGTGCCCAGCACGCTGCCGCGCAGTGTCTGCTTGGGATAGCGCATCAGCATGCCCCACATGCCCTTGAACACGGAGCCGATCTGGTGGTTGAAGCGGCCGATGTGCTCGGTGGTCACCGTGAAGCGCAGGATCTCGGAGATCGCGAACATGCCGATCATGGCCGGGATCAGGCTCACCCCGCCCAGCAGGTCGGCGTTGCCGAACGTGAAGCGCGGGTGCGCGGCCGGGTTCTCCAGTCCGATGCAGCCGATCAAGAGGCCCAGGAACAGCGTGATCACGCCCTTGAGCGGCGCGTCGCTCGTGATGAACACGGCGCAGGTCAGGCCCAACGCGACCAGCCAGAAGTACTCGAAGGAGCTGAACTTGATCGCGAACTCCGCCAGCGCCGGCGCCGCGAGGATCAGCACCGCCGTGCCGAACAGGCCGCCGATGCACGAGAACACGAGGCCGATGCCCAGCGCAGTCTCGCCCTGGCCCTTGCGCGTCATCGCGTAGGACTCGTCGGTGTAGGCCGCCGAGGCCGGCGTGCCCGGGATGCGCAGCAGCGCGCCCGGGATGTCGCCCGCGAAGATCGCCATGGCCGTGGCCGTGACGATGGCGGCCACGGCCGGTACGGGCGGCAGGAAGAAGGTGATGGGCACCAGCAGCGCGGTGGCCATGGTGGCCGTGAGCCCGGGCACGGCGCCCACGAACATGCCGAACATGCCCGACAGCAGCATGACCAGCAGCACCTGGGGCGTGGCCACGATCTGGAAGGCCTGGAGCAAGGTGTCCATGGGATCCGCCCTCTTGTGGTGTTACCAGGCGATGGGCTGCAGCCAGCCCCAGGGCAGCGGCACGCGCAGCAGCTTGTAGAAGCAGGCGTGGATCACGAGCGTGGCCAGCAGCGCGACGCCCAGCGCCATCGCGGGCCGCACGCCCAGCGCGATCTGCAGCACGACGAGCACGAGCACGCTGCACAGGATGAAGCCTAGCGTGTCGGCGGCCAGGATGTAGAACACCGTGCCGGCCAGCGCCGCGACGAAGGCCAGGACATGGCGCGGCGAGCGCAGGCCGGCGCCCGGCGCCAGCAGCGGCGCGCCCGAGCGCAGGCCCTGCCAGGCCAGCAGCGCCGAGGCGATGGCCAACCCGCCCGCGATGAGGCCCGGGAACAGCGCGGGGCCGAACTGCTGTCCGGCCGCCGGTGGAAAGCCCTGGACGTGCCAGAGCACCGCCAGCGCCAGCGCGAGCAGCACCGTGCCGGTCAGGCTGTCGTGGATGCGCATGCGGGGGTAGATCTACTTGGCGATACCCACGGCCTTCATGGCCACCGCGAAGTCGGCATCCTTGTCGGCCATGAACTTGCCGAAGTCGGCCGGCCCCGCGTAGAGCGGACCGAAGCCGCGCGCCTTCAGGAAGTCCTGGTAGCCGGCGCCGTCGAAGATCTTCTTGAGCGCGGCCGACAGCCGGTCGCTGACCTCCTTGGGCAGGCCCTTGGGCCCGGCGATGCCGCGCCAGGCGCCGGCATTCCAGGTCTTGCCGCTCGCGTCGGTGTACAGCGGCACCTGCGGGAAGATGCCGTCGGGCTTGGAGCCCAGCAGCACCAGCGGGCGCACCTTGCCGCCTTCGATCAGCGCGCGCGCCTCGGGCAGCGAGCACGAGACCACGTCCACGCCGCCGGCCAGCAGATCCTGCAGGCCCGGTGCCGCGCCCTGGCTGGGCACCCAGGCGATCGCGTTGCCGGGCAGCTTGTTGTCGGCCAGCCATTGCGCCAGCCCCAGATGCCAGATGCCGCCCTGGCCCGTGCCGCTGGCCTTGAGCTTGCCCGGGTTGGCCTTGGCCGCCGCGAGCAGGTCGGCCGCGGTCTTGATCGGCGAATCGGCGCGCACGAGCACGGTGTTGGCGTCGAAGTTCATGAGCGCCAGCGGCGTGTAGTCCGTGCCCGAGAGCTGCGTGAGCCCGGCGTGGCGCATCATGCCGATCTCCACGGTCAGGATGCCGATCGTGTAGCCGTCTGCCGCGGCCGAGGCGATGGCCTGGTGGCCCACCACGCCGCTGCCGCCCGTGCGGTTGACCACGTTGATGGGCTGCTTGAGCTCCTTCTCGAGTTCGGCGCCGATGATGCGCGCCACCGCATCGGTGCCGCCCCCCACGCCCCAGGGAACGACCAGGGTGATCGGACGTTCGGGTCAGGCGGCCCAGGCTGGAACGCCGAATGCGAGGGCGGCGATGGCGCCGGCCGTGCGAGCCAGGTAGTGGCGTCGTTGCATGCTCAGTCTCCTCGTTGGTGCGAAGTGCGACGGATTCCAACATTGGTCGGGCGGCCTGACCACTGCGGATGACCCTAAGAGGGGGAACACGCCTGGCCGAGGCCGCCTTGGCGTTCCAATCCGCCGAACTTCGTCCGTTCCGACGATGTTGCGCCCCTGCCGGGGCGCCAGAATGGCCCGATCAAGAAGGCTGGCCCGGCGCCGGCCGCAGGAGAGAACGAGATGGCAGGACCCTTGCAGGGACTTCGGGTGGTCGAGATGGCCGGCATCGGCCCCGGCCCGTTTTGCGCAATGCTGTTTGCGGACATGGGGGCCGAGGTGCTGCGCGTGGAGCGCCCCGGCACCCGGGCCGATCCGCACGACATCCTGCGGCGTGGCCGCACGCCGCTGCAGCTGGACCTGCGGGCCGAGGGCGCGGCCGAGCAGCTGCTGCAGGCCATCGCGAAGGCCGATGTGCTGATCGAAGGTTTTCGGCCCGGCGTCATGGAGCGCCTGGGCCTGGGGCCGGACGTCTGCCTGGCGCGCAACCCGCGCCTGGTCTATGGCCGCATGACGGGCTGGGGCCAGCATGGCCCGCTGGCCCATGCGGCCGGACACGACATCAACTACGTCGCGATCAGCGGCGCACTGCACGCGATCGGCCGCTCGGGCGAGCCACCCGTGCCGCCGCTGAACTACGTGGGCGACTTCGGCGGCGGTGCCATGCTGCTGGCCTTCGGCATCCTGGCGGCGCTGCACGAGACGCGCCAGTCGGGCCAGGGCCAGGTCATCGACGCGGCGATGACCGATGGCGCCGCGCTGCTGTCGGCCATGATGTACGGCTTCAAGGCCGCCGGCCAGTGGAACAACCAGCGCGGCGAGAACCTGCTCGACGGCGGCGCCCACTTCTACGACACCTACGCCTGCGCCGACGGCAAGTACGTGGCGGTCGGCGCGATCGAGCCGCAGTTCTACGCGCTGCTGCGCGAGCGCTGCGGCATCGCCGACGACCCGGCCTTCGATGCGCAGATGGACCACGCACGCTGGCCTTTGCTCAAGCTGCGCATGGCCGACCTGTTCCGCACGCGCACACGCGACGCATGGTGCGCGCTGCTGGAAGGCTCGGACGCCTGCTTCGCGCCCGTGCTGGACTGGGACGAGGCGCCGGCCCATGCGCACAACCGCGCACGCGGCACCTTCGCCGAAACCGGCGGCCTCGTGCAGCCCGCACCCGCGCCGCGCTTCAGCCGCACGGCGCCCGAACTGCCGCCCGCCGTGTCGCCGCTGGACGCGCAAGCGCTGCTCGCGCGCTGGCGCGCGGACTGACGGTCGGCACGACAAGAAAACGGAGACACACGATGCAACTCACCCAGGCCCTGCACAAGGCCTTGCGCGAAAAACCCCAGGCCGATGCCGTCGTGTTCGGCGAAAGGCGCAGCAGCTTCGCGCGCTTCCACGCGCGCGTGGCCCGCCTTGCGGCGGCGCTGCGCGGACTCGGCATGCGGCCCGACGACCGGGTCGGCATGATGGCCATGAACTCGGACCGCTACGTCGAGTACCTGTTCGGCGTGTGGTGGGGCGGCGGCGCGATCAACCCCGTCAACGTGCGCTGGAGCCCGCAGGAGGTGGCCTATTCGCTGGACGACTGCGACACGCGCATCCTGCTGGTCGACAAGTTCTTCGCGGCGCAGGCCGGCGCGCTGCGCGGGCTGTCCAAGTCGCTGCAGACCCTGGTCTACGTGGGCGACGAGCCCACGCCCGAGGGCATGCTGGGCTACGAGGACCTGCTGGCCTCGGCCGTGCCGGCCGAAGACCTGCGCCGCCAGGGCGACGACCTGGCCGCCGTGATGTACACGGGCGGCACCACGGGCCGGCCCAAGGGCGTGATGCTCACGCACACCAACCTGTACCTGAACGGCCTGGGTTCGGCCGCCACCGTGCCGCGCGCCTGGCAGGTGCAGGCGCTGGTCACGGCGCCGTTCTTCCATGTCGCGGGCTGCGGCCTGTCGCTGCAGATGATGCTGCGCATGGCCACGCAGGTCGTGATCCCGTACTACGAGGAGGTGGCCGTGCTCGAGGCCATCGCGCGCGAACGCGTGACCGAGACCTTCCTCGTGCCCACCATGGTCAAGCGGCTCATCGAACACCCGCGCTTCGCCGAGTTCGACCTGAAGAGCCTGCGCATGGTGCTGTACGGCGCCGCGCCCATCGACGCCACGCTGCTGGGCCAGGCCATGGACGCGCTGCCCGGCGTGCAGTTCTGCCAGGCCTATGGCATGACCGAGCTGTCGCCCACGATCGCGGTGTTGCTGCCCGAGGACCATCTGCCCGGCCCGAACCAGGCCAAGCGCCTGCGCTCGGCCGGCCGCTCGGTGCCGATCGCGGAGATCAGCATCCGCGACCCCGAGAACAACGAGCTGCCGCCCGGCCAGGTCGGCGAGATCTGCGCGCGCGGCCCCATGGTCATGCGCGGCTACTGGAACAAGCCGGCCGAGACCGAGGCCGCGCTGCGCGGCGGCTGGATGCACACGGGCGACGGCGGCATGATGGACGAGGAGGGCTACCTCTACGTGGTCGACCGCATCAAGGACATGATCGTGAGCGGCGGCGAGAACGTGTACTCGGCCGAGGTCGAGAACGCGCTGGCGCAGCTGGACGGCGTGTCCATGTCGGCCGTGATCGGCGTGCCCGACGAGAAGTGGGGCGAGCGCGTGCACGCCGTCATCGTGCTGCGCCCGGGTGCCGATCTCGACGAGGCCGCCGTGATCGCGCATTGCAAGGGCCTGATCGCGGGCTACAAGTGCCCGCGCAGCGTGGAGTTCCGCACCGAGCTGCCCGTGTCGCCGGCCGGCAAGCTGCAGAAGTTCGTGCTGCGCGAGCCCTACTGGAAAGACCGCGCACGGAAAGTGAACTGACCACCGCGTTGGGACTTCTCACTGCGTGTAGAAGTCCCATCCCCCTCAAGGGGCGCACCCAGCGGTCCGGCAGAGCCGGTTCCGCGGGTGCACTGGCATGGCCTGCTCCGCGGCCTTGCGAGGCGCTGCTTGCAAGCCGGCGCTTGGACTGCAGACGGCTTGCGTGATGGACCACTCAGAGAAAGAGACAAGCATGAGCATCGATTTCCGCCGCTCCTGGATGGACGAAGACCTGGAGCTGTTCCGCGACAACGTGGTGCGCTTCATCGAGAGCGAGGTGCAGCCCGAGGACGAGGCCGCGCGCAAGAACGGCCATGTGGGCCACGCGCTGTGGCGCAAAGCCGGCGAGCTGGGCCTCTTGTGCGTGGACATCCCCGAGGCCTACGGCGGCGGGGGCGGCGACTTCCGCCACGAGGCCATCATCCACGAGGAGCTGTCGCGCCGTGCGCTGTCGGGCATGAGCGTGGGCGTGCACTCCATCGTCGCGCACTACCTGCTGAACCACGGCACCGAGGAACAAAAGCGCCACTACCTGCCGAAGCTTGCGCGCGGCGAGATCGTGGGCGCCATCGCGATGACCGAACCCGGCGCGGGCTCGGACCTGCAGGGCGTGCGCACGCGCGCCGACAAGGTCGAAGGCGGCTATGCGCTGCATGGCTCCAAGACCTTCATCTCCAACGGCTTCCTGGCCGGCGTGGTGCTGGTCGTCGCCAAGACCGATCCTGCCCAGGGCGCCAAGGGCACCTCCATCCTCGTCGTCGACACCGCCGACTGCAAGGGTTTCCGCGTCGGCCGCGTGCTCGACAAGATCGGCATGAAGGCGCAGGACACCTCCGAGCTGTTCTTCGACGACGTGCGCGTGCCCGCCAGCGCCGTGCTGGGCGGCAAGGAGGGGCAGGGCTTTTTCCAGCTCATGGGCGACCTGCCCTACGAGCGGCTCATCATCGGCGTGGCGGCGCTCGCCGCCATGGAGGGCGCCTACCAGGCCACGCTGGACTACGTGCGCGAGCGCAAGGCCTTCGGCAAGCCCGTGGCCGAGTTCCAGAACACCAAGTTCAAGCTGGCCGAGATCGCCACGCAGATCAAGGTCGGCCGTGCCTTCATGGACCGCTGCGTGGAAGACCTCGTGGCCGGCAAGCTCGACACGGCCACCGCGTCCATGGCCAAGCTCTGGGGCTCGGAGGCCCAGGGCCGCGTGGTCGACGAATGCCTGCAGCTGTTCGGCGGCTACGGCTACATGAACGAGTACCTGGTCGCGCGCATGTACACCGATGCGCGCATCCAGCGCATCTTCGGCGGCACCAACGAGATCATGAAAGAAGTGATCTCGCGCGCGCTATGAACGCCGCCCGGCCGTCCGCAGGCCTTGGCGCCCAAGCGCCCGCGCCGACCGCAGACGTGCTGCAGGTTGAGGAGCGCGGCGGCGTCGCCTGGCTCACGATGAACCGGCCCGAGCGCCTGAACGCGCTCGACCCGGCCCTGACCGACGCGCTGCGCCACTACTTCGAGGGGCTCAACGCGCGCAGCAGCGCGCGCGTGGTCGTTCTGCAGGGCGCGGGCCGCGCCTTCTGCGCGGGGCTGGACATCAAGGACGCGCAGGGCAGCGGCCAGCGCAGCGTGGAGGACATGCTCGACAAGCAAAAGAGCATCCGCGACATCATGCTGGCCATGCGGCGCTGCCCGCAGCCCATCATCAGCGTGGTGCAGGGCGCGGCCAGCGGCGGCGGCTTCGCGCTCGCGCTGGCCTCGGACATCCGGCTCGCGACGCCCGACGCGCGCATGAACGCGGCCTTCATCCGCATCGGCCTGTCGGCCTGCGATGTGGGCGTGAGCTACTTCCTGCCGCGCATGGTCGGCAGCTCGGTCGCGGCCGAGTACCTGTTGACGGGCCGCTTCATGGAGGCGCAGCGCGCCTACACGCTGGGCCTGGTCAGCCGTGTCGCACCGCTCGCCGACCTGCAGGCCGACGCCCAGGCGCTGGCCGAGGACATGCTGCGCGCCACGCCCGTGGCGCTGCGCCTGACCAAGGACGCGCTGGGCCTGGCCATCGATGCGCCCAGCATGGAGGCCGTGATCGCGCTGGAGGACCGCAACCAGGTCCTGTGCACGCAGACCGGCGACTTCCACGAAGGCATGCAAGCCTTCCTCGACAAACGCGCGCCCCGCTACACCGGGCGCTGAAGGAGACCTTGGTGAATCTCGACGACCTCATGTACAAGCCCGGCCTGCTGGCCGGCAAGCGCTACCTCGTGACGGGCGGCGGCAGCGGCCTGGGCCGCGTGATGAGCGAGGCCCTGCTGCTGCTGGGCGCCACGGTCTACATCTGCGGGCGGCGCGAGAGCGTGCTCGAGCAGAGCGCGCAGGAGCTCATGGCCGCGCACGGCGGCCATGGCGGCCGCGTGGTCGGCCTGGGCTGCGACATCCGCAAGGAAGAGCAGATCAGCGCCATGCTGGACCGCGTCTGGGCCGACGGCGGCGCGCTGGACGGCCTGGTCAACAACGCGGCCGGCAACTTCGTGAGCCGCACCGAAGACCTGTCGCCGCGCGGCTTCGACGCGATCGCCAACATCGTGTTCCGCGGCAGCTTCATGATGACGCTGGACTGCGGCAAGCGCTGGCTGGCCGAGGGCAAGAGCGCGGCCGTGGTCTCCATCCTCACGACCTGGGTCTGGAACGGCTCGCCGTTCACGGTGCCCTCGGCCATGTCCAAGGCCGGCCTGCACGCGATGACGCAGTCGCTGGCCGTGGAATGGGCCGGCCGCGGCATCCGCTTCAACGCCATCGCGCCGGGCCTGTTCCCGACCGAGGGCATGAGCGCGCGCCTGAACCCGGGCGGCGGCGAGCACAAGACCGAGGGCAACCCCATGGACCGCAACGGCCGCATGCCCGAGCTGGCCAACCTCGCCGTGCTGCTGCTGGGCCCGGGTGCCGACTACATCAACGGCCAGACCATCGCGATCGATGGCGGCCAGTACCAGGCCACGGGCGGCAACTTCTCGCGCATGCGCAGCTGGGACGACGCCGACTGGCAGCGCGCGCGCGACAGCATCGCGGGCCAGGACGCCAAGGACAGGAGGGCCCGCCTTGCTTGAAGAACGACTGCTGCACGGCCGCGTGGCCGTGCGCGTGGACGCCGACGGCGTCGCGCAGGTGCGGCTCGCGCGGCCGGACAAGATGAACGCGCTGGACGCGGACATGTTCGACGGCCTGGTCGCGGCCACCGAGCTGCTGCAGGCCACGCGCGGCGTGCGCGCCGTCGTGCTGCACGCCGAGGGCCGGGCCTTTTGCGCGGGGCTGGACATGTCGCGCTTCGGCCAGATGCGCGAGGGCGCGCCGCTGGAGGGCCTGTCGGCGCTGCAGGCGCGCACGCACGGCCCGGCCAACCGGCCGCAGCAGGTGGCCTGGGGCTGGCGCACGCTGGCCGTGCCCGTGATCGCGGCCGTGCAGGGCGTGGCCTTCGGCGGCGGCCTGCAGGTCGCGCTGGGCGCGGATGTGCGGCTGCTCGCGGCCGATGCGCGGCTGTCGGTCATGGAGATGCGCTGGGGCCTGGTGCCCGACATGGCCGGCATCGCGCTGCTGCGCGAACTCGTGCGGGCCGACATCGCGCGCGAACTCGTGTTCAGCGCGCGCCAGGTCGAGGCCGAGGAGGCCTGCCGCATCGGCCTGGCAACGCGCGTGGCGGCCGATCCGCTGGCCGAGGCCCTGGCCATGGCGCGCGAGATCGCGGGCCGCAACCCCGATGCCGTGCGCGCGGCCAAGCGGCTCCTGAACCAGACCGCCGACGGCGACGCGGCCCAGTTGCTGCTGGCCGAATCGGTCGAGCAGCAGCGCCTGATCGGCAGCGCCAACCAGCGCGAAGCCGTGGCGGCGGGCATGGAGAAGCGCGCGGCGCGTTTCACGGACGCGGGCTGAGCAATGGCCCGCGCGGGGCCGGCCTCAGTTCTTGATGGACTTGTCGTTCTTGACGACGTCTTTCCAGCGCGCGATGTCGGCGTCGATGAAGCGCTGGAACTGCTCGGCCGAGCCGGGCTTGAGCACGATGCCGCTGCGCGTGGTCAGGCTGTCGACGATGGCCGGGTCGGCCAGCACCTCGTTGACGGCCGTGTTGAGCTGGCGCACGACCGCATCGGGCATGCCGGCCGGCCCCATGATGCCGTAGTAGACGCCGATGTCGTAGGCCGGGTAGCCGGCCTCGCCGAAGGTCGGCACGCCGGGGGCCAGCGCGGAGCGGCTGGCGCCCGTGATCGCGAGCGAGGCGATGCGGTCCGAGGCCGTGTCACCCAGCAGCGGGTTGATCAGCACATCGACCTGACCACCCAGCAGCGCGGTCAGCGCATCGGCGCCGCCCTTGTACGGGATGTGGGTCATCTCGACGCCGGCCACCTTGCCGAACAGCACGGTCGCCATGTGCGGCGTACCACCCACGCCCGAGGAGCCGTAGTTGAGCCTGCCCGGGTTGGCCTTGGCGTACTGGATCAGGTCGGCCAGCGTGTTGAAGCCGCGGTCCTTGCGCACCTTGAGGATCACGGGGCCGACGCCCACGTAGGCGATCGCGCGCAGGTCGCGCTGCGTGTCGAACTTGAGGTCGGGGTAGACGGCCGGCGCCATCGCGATGCTGTTGGCCACCACGAGCAGCTGGTAGCCGTCCGGCGTGGCGCGCGCGACCTGGCCAGCGGCCACGTTGCCGCCCGCGCCAGCCTTGTTGTCCACGATCACGGTCTGGTGCAGCCTGTCGCCGAGCTTCTGCGCCACGGCGCGCGCGACCATGTCGATGCTGCTGCCGGGCGAGAAGCCCACGACCAGGGTCACGGGCTTGTCGGGATAGGCCGCGCTGGCGGCGCTCGCGCCGCCGCCGAACGACAGGCTGGCCGTGGCCAGCAGGGTGGTCAAAAGGGTCTTGAAGGACATGGTGCGAAACCTCTTGGAATGAAAACTAGGCGGCCGGCGCGTTGTCCGGTTGCCGGGGCGTGACGTAGCCGGCCAGCAGGTCCTGTGCCAGGGCGGCGTCCGTGCGCTCGCGGGCCGGGCCGAAGCCGCCGCCGCCCGGTGTGCGCAGCGTGACCTCGTCGCCGGGCTGCAGCACCTGCGGCACGCGCGAGTCGATGGCCTGGCCGTTGATCAGCACCGCGCCGCACTGGCCGTCGGCGCCGCCTTCCAGGCCGGGTGCGCCGAACTTGATGCGCTCGGTCAGGAACACCACGGCCAGCGGTGTCTCGTGCCGGTTCACGAAGCAGATCTCCTCGCCGAGCCCGCCGCGGTGGCGGCCCGCGCCGCCGGAATCGGGCAGCAGGCGCTTGCGGCGGAACAGCAGCGGAGAGTCGCGCTCGGCGATCTCGATCGGCGTGGGCGAGATGTTGCTGGGCCAGGACATCACGGTCGCGCCGTCCTTGTCCGCGGTCGCGCCCATGCCGCCGTTGTAGAACAGCACGGTCGCGAAGGGCTTGCCGTTGGCGCGGCGTCCGTTCAGGTTGGTGATCCAGACCGGCGAGCCCACGCCGGCCATCACACGCTCGGGCAGCACCGCATGCAGCGCGCCGAAGATGGCGCTGGGAACGTAGTGGCCCGTGCAAGAGCGCCCGCCCACGGGCGCCGGGAACGTCGGGTTCAGGATGGAGCCCTCGGGGGCCAGCGTGCGAACGGGCCGGAACAGGCCGTGGTTGTTGGGCAGCTCGGGCAGCAGCAGGCTCTTGATGGCGTAGGCGGTCATGGCGTGCGTGTAGGCCAGCACGCAGTTGATCGCGCGCGGCTGCTGCGGCGAAGAGCCGGCGAAGTCGCATGCGATCTCGCCGCCCGCGATGTGCACGGCCACCTCGAAGCGGAAGGGCTCGGCAAAGCCGTCGGTCGGCATGGTGTAGCGGTACACGCCGTCCGGCAGCGCGGTGATGGCCGCGCGCATGGCCTGCTCGCTGCGCGCGAACAACGCGTCGGCCAGGTCGTCGATCTGCGCGAGCTGGTACTCCTGCAGCAGCGCGGCCACGCGCCGGCCGATCAGCTCGGTGGCGCCGGCGTGGCACCAGATGTCGCCCGTGGTCTGCTCGGGCGTGCGCACATTGGCCTGCAGCAGGCGCAGCAGCGAGGGATCGCTCTGGCCCGCGCGCAGGAAGTGCATTGGCGGGATGTGGAAGCCTTCCTCGAACAGCTCGCGCGCGTCGACCGAGCGGATCTTGCCGCCGATGTCGGGCACATGGCCCGTGGTGGCCGCAAAGCCGATCACGCGGCCGGCATGGAACAGGGGCTTGACCAGGCACACGTCGTTGAGGTGGCCCGTGCCGATCCAGGGGTCGTTGGTGATGTAGATGTCGTCGGGCTGCATCGCCTCGGTGCCGAAGACCTCGATCATGGCGCGCACGGTGTTGCCCAGCGTGCCGATGAAGGAGGGGATGGCGCCCGCGTTCTCGGCGATGGTCTGGCCGCGCGAATCGGTCATGACGACTGCGAAGTCGTTGGCCTCGGACGACAGCGTGGAGAACGAGGTGCGCACGATGAGCTTGGCGGCCTCGTTGACGATGGAGCGCACGCGGGTCCAGAAGACTTCCAGGAAGATGGCGTCGTCGCCGCGCTGGGTGGCGGGAGCGGGGGTGGGGGCGCTCATGCGGATGCTTCCTCGATCTGGATCACAAGATTGGCCTGGGCCGTGACGGTGGCGCGGGCGCGCGGGCCCACGACCACGGTGGTGGTTTCCTCCTCGATGAGGGCGGGTCCGGCCAGCTGCACGCCGGGGCGCAGCTGGGCGCGCTGGTAGATGGGCGTGTCGACGAAGCCCTGGCTTTCGGCGAAGTAGACCGGGCGGCTGCCGCTGGCCCGGGCCGTGGCGGCCTGGGCCAGCAGTGCGGCGGCCTGGAACGGGCGCAGCGGTGCGGCCTCGCCCGTCACCTGCAGGTTCACGAGCTCGACCGGCACGTCCGGCGGCGTGCGGCCGAACTTGGCGGCGTAGGCGCTGCGGAAGGCCTGGTCCAGCTGCGCGCGCCAGCGCGCTTCGGCGTCCGCATCCTGCGCGCCCTGCACGGTGTAAGGACCGTCGGGCAGGTCCACGCCGAGGTTGAAGCCCTGGCCGATGAAGCGGCCGTCGGCGCGGCGGCGCAGGCGGACCGGACCGAAGTCGGCCTGCAGCGCCTGCAGCGGCCCGCGCACCTCCTGCTCGAGCGCCGCGAAGACCTCCTCCAGGCCGGCGACCGTGTCGCTGGCGGGCTTGAAGCTGAAGCTGCGCGAGCGGTCGGCACGGGCCTGGGCCACCAGCAGACCGAAGGCCGAGGCCACGCCGGCCTGCGGCGGACAGACGATGGTGGACACGCCGATCTTGCGCGCCACGTGGTAGGCATGCAGCGGGCCGCCGCCGCCCGTGGCCACGAGCACGAAGCGGCGCGGGTCCTGGCCGCGCTCGGCCACGTGCACGCGCGCGGCGGCCGCCATGTTCTCGGCCACGATGTCGTGCATGCCCCAGGCGGTTTCCACCGCGCCGTGGCCCAGCGTGGCGCCCAGGCGCTCGAAGCCGGCGCGCGCCAGCGCGGGCTGGATCTGCAGCGTGCCGCCCGCGAAGAAGTCGGGGTTCAGGTAGCCCAGCAGCAGGTTGGCGTCGGTCACGGTGGGCTCCTCGCCGCCCTGGCCGTAGCACATGGGACCGGGCTGCGAGCCCGCGCTGCGCGGGCCGACCTTGAGCAGGCCCAGCGCGTCGCGCGAGGCAATGCTGCCGCCGCCGGCGCCGATCTCGATGAGGTCCACCGTGGTGATGCCGATGGGCAGGCCGCTGCCTTCGGCGAAGCGCTTCTGGCGCGCGGCCTCGAAGCCGAAGGTGATGGAGGGCTTGGCGTCGTTGACCAGGCACAGCTTGGCCGTGGTGCCGCCCATGTCGAAGGCCAGCAGGTCGCTCTGGCCCTCGCGCAGGCTGTGGAAGGCCGCGGAGATCGCGCCGGCCGCGGGGCCGGATTCGAGCAGCGCGATCGGCTGCGCGCGCGCCTCGTCCAGGTGCGCGAGGCCGCCGTTGGACAGCATCATGAGCACCTCGCCGGGCAGGCCCAGCGCGGCCAGCTGGCGGGCGAGCCGGTCCAGGTAGTGGCGCGCCATGGGCTTGATGTAGGCGCTGGCCAGCGTGGTGGTCAGCCGCTCGTACTCGCGGATCACGGGTGCGGTCTCGCAGGACAGCGTGAGCGTGAGCCCGGGATGGGCGCTGGCGATGGCCAGGGCCAGGCTGCGCTCGTGCGCGTCGTTGCGCCAGGCGTGCAGCAGGCAGATGGCGAGCGACTCGACGCCGGCGTCGACCAGGCGCGCGACCTCGGCCAGGGCCTGGTCCAGGTCCAGCGGCGCGATCTCGCGGCCCTGGGCATCCAGGCGCCCCGCGGCCTCGCCGCGCAGATGGCGCGGCGCGAGCGGCCGCACGCGCTCGATGTGCAGGTCGTACAGGTCGTACTTGCGCTCGTTGCCCATCTCGACGATGTCGCGAAAGCCCTCGGTCGTGAGCAGGCCCGTGCAGGCGCCGCGCCGCTCGATCAGCGCGTTGGTGAACAGGGTGGTCGCGTGCACGACGCGTGCCACGTCGGCCGGGGCGATGCCGTTGTCTGCCATGAGCTGCGCCGTGCCGCGCACCACGCCCTCGGTCGGGTCGCCGTGCGTGGTCAGGACCTTCAGGCTGCGCTGTTCGCCGCGCGCGAGGTCCAGCGCGACGAGGTCGGTGAACGTACCGCCGATATCGATGCCAACTATCCAATGGGACACAAATCTGCCTTCTTCATCTGCATGGAACGGGCTGCCGGCGCGTCGGTCGGCAGGAAACAGCGCGCAGCGAGGTGCAGCGCCGTGCCAGGATATCAACGGTGGAGGGACGCGGTCCGGGATCCGGGGCGCCGGATGGCGCGAGGCCGGTCCCTTGCGCCGCGCCTGGACAACTGCAACAGCCGCCGCAGTCTAGGTGTTAACCCTTGTGTGCCCAACGATGATTTCGTCATGAGCTCATGCCGGGCCGGGCCGGGCCGGGCCGGGCCGGGCCGGGCCCGGCCCCTGGGGGCTAGCGGATCACGCCGAGCTTGCGCGCGATGGCCACGGCCTGTGTGCGGCTCTTGGCGTTGAGCTTCATGTTGATGTTGCGCAGGTGCGTGCGCACCGTGCTGTCCGAGACGAACAGCTTCTCGCCCATGGCGCTGTTCGAGTAGCCCTCGGCGAGCAGCTGCAGCACGCGGATCTCCTTGCGCGTGAGCGGCTCCTCGGGGCCCTGGCCGTCGGCAGCAGGCGCCTCGGCCTCGTGCGCGGCCAGCGGGCCGACGGCCTGCAGCAGCCGCTGCAGGTGCTCGGCCTGGATCGGGTCGTTGCGCGCGGCGGGCGTTTCCTGCATGCACGCGGCGCAGCGCTGCAGCAGCCGGCCGACGGCGGGACCTTCGTCCAGGATCAGGCGCACGAAGCCCTCCTGGCTGGCGGTCTGCAGCACGGCGCCCATCTCGAGCACGGCGGCGGCCTGGTCGCCGGCGCGCTGGTGGGCCAGCGCGCGCAGCACCCGGAGCTTGAGCACGCGCCGCCCGCGCGCGGCGGTCGTGGCCGCGTGGATCGCGGCCTCCAGCGTGGCCAGCGCGGTGCGCGCGTCGCCGAAAGCGATCTCCCAGCGCGCCTTGGCCAGTGCCCAGTAGTCCAGGTCGTGCGCGGGCAGGCGTTGGCGGCGTTCGCGTTCCCACAGCGTGGGGTCATCGGCACGCAGCAGCTCGTCGTGCGCGGCCGGGCCGTTTCCCTGCAGCAGCAGCATGCGCGAGCGCTCGAGCTTGGCGCCGGCCACCACGCGCGGCAGCTGGCGCGCATGGCCCAGGTACTCCAGCTCGGTCAGCGCCTGCAGCGCCACGTCGATGTCGCCGCCGTGGAAGGCGATGCGCGAGCGCATCACGTGCGACAGGATCATGTGGTCCGGCAGGCCCACGTCGCGCGCGAGCGGCAGGTAGACGTTGAGCAGGTGCTCGGCCTTGAGCAGCTGGTTGGCCTCGTAGACCACGCTGGCGTACAGCACGCCGGCCCAGGCGTTGCCGTGGCTGTGGTTGTAGGTCACGGCATGCGTGGAGTCCACCGCGATCCGAAAGCGCGCCGTGGCCTGGCGCAGCCGGCCCGCCTGCAGGTCCAGCATGCCCTCGGAGGCCTCGGTGTACATGCGGTGGAAGGTGCCTTCGCGTTTGGCGTTGCCCTGCTTGCTGCGTGCGGCGTCCAGCAGGCGCTGCGAGGCGTGCTCGTCGCCCATCACCGACAGGATGTGGGCCATGGCGTTGAGCAGCGCACTGTCGGCGAAGGCCAGGCCCGTGGGCAGGCGGTTCAGGCAGGCGCGGCCGGCCTCGTAGGCCTCGTCGTAGCGGTCCTGCATGGCCCACAGCAGCGGGTACAGCGTCTGCGCGCAGGCGCGCACCTCGGGCAGCGGGCTCAGCACGCAGTCGGACGCCTCCAGCCGCGCCATCGCGTCCCAGGGGCCGTGCGTGAAGCATTCGGCCCACAGCGCGATGAGCTGCAGGAAGGGGTGCTGGCGCAGCAGGTGATCGGGGATGGCCGCGAACCAGCGCGCGAGCAGCCGCATGCGGCCCTGGTCGAGGAACTGCTCGGCCCAGCTGTCCAGCAGCGTCAGCGCATGCGGGTGGTCGCCACCCTCGATCGCGTGGTCGATGGCGGGCACGGGGCGGTTCTGCGATTCGTACCAGCCCGAGGCCGCCAGGTGCAGCCGGGTCAGCTCGTCCGGGTGCTCGCGTGCGAGCTGCGCCCGCAGGAAGTCGCCGAACAGGCTGTGGTAGCGCCAGGCCTGGGCCGCGCCGCCCGCGTCGCTGCTGATCGGCGTGAGGAACAGGTCGGCCGCGGCCAGCTGCTCGAGGATGGCCGCGCTGTTGCCGCGCGGCACCAGCGCCTGGCAGACCGAGGGGTCGAGCTGGCGCAGGATGCTGGTGCGCAGCAGGAAGTCGCGGATCGCGCCGGGCTGGTGGGCCAGCACGTCCTCGGCCAGGTACTCGGCCACGGCCCGGTTCGAGCCCGAGAAGCGCTCCACGAAGTCGGGTTCGACGCCCGGGCGCTCCAGCGCCATGGAGGCCAGCCAGATCGCGGCCACCCAGCCCTCGGTCTTGCGGTGCAGCTGGTCCAGCCGCTCGGCCGACAGCGCCGGCGTGGCGCGCTGCTGCAGGAAGGCGCCGGTCTCCTCCAGGCTGAAGCGCAGCCGGTCGGTGTCGATCTCCAGCAACTGGCCGCGCGCGCGCAGCCGGCCCAGGCCCAGGTCGGGCAGGCTGCGCGAGCCGATCACGATGCGGCCGCCGCGCGGCATGTGCTCGACGATCTCGCGCACCAGGCCCAGCACGGCGGGCTCGTGCACGACCTCGAACTCGTCCAGGAACAAGGCGAACGGCGCGTCGTGGGCGGCCAGCGCGGCCACCGCGTCGAACGGGGCCGTGCAGTGCGGCCCGTCCGTGCCCAGCCGCAGCACCACCTCGCCCAGGCCGGCAACGAAGCGCGACATGTCGTTGTCGGCGCGGTCCAGCGTGAGCCAGGCCGTGGCGAGCCCGCGCGCCTCCATGCGCTGGCGGGCCTGCGCCATGGTCGTGGTCTTGCCGAAGCCCGCGGGCGCGCGCACCAGCACCAGCCGGGCCGCGGTGCTGGCGATCTCCTCGCCGATGGCCACGCGCGCGACCTGGCTGTGGGCGACCGTGGGCGGGTTGAGCTTGGCTTCGAGGAGGCGGGGAACGGGAGGCGGCATCGCTAACGGAAGGAGGGCGGGGGGCGGCGATCCCTGCGCGCTGGCAGGCAGGCGAAGGCAGAGTGTCGGCGGGGGGCGGGCTCGGGCTTGTCTCCTAGGGCGCACCCCGCGGGGGGCTCTTGCATTAGAACGTGTTCCGTCGCTTCCGACGATGCGCAGCGCAGATTCTGCGTCCTAAACTGGCCGGCACGCCAGCCTGGCATGCCGGCCTGACGCCCGGGGGACCGGGTGGTGACCGGGCGGTGCCCGGCGCGGCACGACAGACCCCGTTTTCTGAGGACCTCCATGCACCGAATGCAGACCCGCGTCACCGAACAACTCGGCATCCGTTTCCCCATCATCCAGGGGGGCATGCAATGGGTGGGGCTGGCCGAACTGGCCGCGGCCGTGTCCAACGCCGGCGGCCTGGGCATCCTGACCGCGCTGACCCAGCCCACGCCGGACGACCTGCGCCGCGAGATCGCGCGCTGCCGCACGATGACGGACCAGCCCTTCGGCGTGAACCTGACCATCCTGCCGTCCATCAAGCCGCCGCCCTACGCCGAGTACGTGCAGGCCATCATCGACAGCGGCATCCAGATCGTCGAGACCGCCGGCAACAGCCCCAAGGACTTCATCGCGCTGTTCAAGCAGGCCGGCGTGACCATCGTGCACAAATGCACCACGGTGCGGCATGCGCTGTCGGCCGAGCGCAACGGGGTGGACATGGTCTCCATCGACGGCCTGGAATGCGCGGGCCACCCGGGCGAGGACGATGTCGGCGGCCTGGTGCTGATCCCGGCCGCGGCGCGCGCGCTCAAGATCCCCGTGATCGCCTCGGGCGGCATCGCCGACGGGCGCGGCATGGCCGCCGCGCTCGCGCTGGGTGCCGAGGGCATCAACATGGGCACGCGTTTCTGCGTCACGCAGGAAGCGCCGATCCACGACAACATCAAAGAGGCCCTGGTGCAGGCCAGCGAGCGCGACACCGCGCTGCTGTTCCGCACGCTCAAGAACACGGCGCGCGTGTTCCGCAACGCGATCGCCGAAGAAGTCGTGGGCATGGAGCGGCGCCCCGGCGGCTGCAGCTTCGAGGACATCCGCCCGCTCGTGGCCGGCACGCGCGGCCGCGCCACGCTGCAGTCGGGCGCGGTCAACGACGGGGTCGTTTCGGCCGGCCAGTGCATCGGCCTCATCGACGACGTGCCGAGCTGCGCGGCGCTGATCGCACGCATGGTGGCCGACTGCCGGGCCCAGCTCGACCGTGCACGGGGCTATCTTGGCTGAGGCCGACCGCGCGGCGCTGCGCCGCGAGGCCCTGCGCGCGCTGGTCGAGCAGCTGCGCCTGGAACAGCTCGAGAAGAACCTGTTCCGCGGCACCAGCAGCGACCTGGGCGCGCCGGCCGTGTTCGGCGGCCAGGTGCTGGGCCAGGCGCTCATGGCGGCGGCCCGCACCGTGGACAACGGCCACGCCGCGCACTCGCTGCACGGCTACTTCCTGCGCCCGGGCGACAAGACCGCGCCCATCGTCTACGACGTGGACCGCATCCGCGACGGCGGCAGCTTCACGACGCGCCGCGTGGTCGCCATCCAGCATGGCGAGGCCATCTTCCACATGTCGGCCTCGTTCCACCGGCGCGAGAGCGGCGTGGAGCACCAGCGCGCGATGCCGCCGGTGCCGGCGCCCGAGTCGCTGGCCGAGCAGCGGCGCATCGTGCTGGCGCTGCCCATCGACTTCCGCTTCGCCGACGGCCGCCCGCCGCTGGGCGAGGCCTCCTGGGGCCCCAGCGGCCAGACCTGGCTGCGCACCGTGGACGCGCTGCCCGACGATCCGCTGTTGCACCAGGCCCTGCTGGCCTACGCCTCGGACTACAGCCTGCTGGGTGTGGCGATGCAGCCACATGGTCTGGATTTCCGCAAGCCCGGCGTGCAGGGCGTGAGCCTGGACCATGCGATGTGGTTCCACCGCGACTTCCGCTGCGACGACTGGCTGCTCTACGACACGGATTCGCCCTCGGCCTTCGGCGCGCGGGGCTTTTGCCGCGGCAGCCTGTACAGCCGCGACGGTCGGCTCGTCGCCTCGGTCGCCCAGGAGGGGCTGGTGCGCGTGCGGGCCTGAGCATGCGGGCTCGATCCTGCGGGCCTGCCCCAAGGGGTAATCCTGTGGGGGAATAGGGGTGTTCAGGTATTCCTCAGTTTAAAGTCCGCCGCCGCCGCCGGACCGGCCCCCAAAATACAACGAGGAATCATGGACTTTCTGACATCCCCCGCCTTCTGGGTTGCCCTAGGGCAGATCATCATCATCGACATCCTGCTGGGTGGCGACAACGCTGTCGTGATCGCGCTGGCCTGCCGCAAGCTGCCGCCGGCCCAGCGCACCAAGGGCATCATCTGGGGCACGGCCGGCGCCATCGTCCTGCGCGTGATCCTGATCGCGTTCGCGATGACGCTGCTCAACGTGCCCTTCCTGAAGCTGGTCGGCGCCATCTTGCTGGTCTGGATCGGCATCAAGCTGCTGGCGCCCGACGAGGACGGCCACGGCAATGTGGAAGGCAGCGACAAGCTGTTCGCGGCCATCAAGACCATCATCGTGGCCGACCTGGTCATGAGCGTGGACAACGTGATCGCCATCGCGGGTGCCGCGCAGAACTCGGGCGACCACGCCATGCTGCTCGTGGTGCTGGGCCTGCTGATCTCCATCCCCATCATCGTCTGGGGCAGCCAGCTGGTCATCAAGCTCATGGAGCGCTACCCGCTCATCATCACGGCCGGCGGCATGCTGCTGGGCTGGATCGCGGGCGGCATGCTGGTCACCGACCCGGCGCTGGCCAACCCCGACAAGTGGCAATGGATGTTCAAGCTGCCGCAGACGGACGTGGTCAAGTACGGCGCCGCCGTGGCCGGTGCGCTGCTGGTGCTCGTGATCGGCAAGCTCGTCGCAGGCCGCAAGCCGGCGGGTACCGGCCACGCCTGAGACGGAATCCGGGGCGCGGTCTTCTTCGCCGCCGCCCCTTGCATCCACGCGTGCTGCGCACGCGTTCCACGGCCGCGACAGCGGCCGTTTTCACGTCCCCCTGTGTTGCAGCCCTTCCGGGCGGGCGCGTGCAAGCGGCCCAAGACAGGCAGGAAGGGGCCCGGGCGGACGGCGTCACGCGCGTGAGCCACCGGCGCCGGGCGGAGAGGGAGGGGGAGGGGGAGGGGGAAAAGAGGGAGAAGAGGGAGAAGAAGCAAAGGCGCACCGCGCCTTTGCGGGGCGCAGGCCTTACTTGGGCTGGCCGACTTCGTTTGCGTGCGGCTGGTGTGCTGCCTCAGCGCCTTCTGCGCGGCGCTTGGTGCGCGCGGCGGCCCTCTCCTCGGGCGAGGCGCGCTTGGCGCTCGGAGAGGCCTTGGGCTGGCCGACTTCACCCACGGGCTGCTGGTGCGCCGCCTGTGCGCCTTCTGCGCGGCGCTTGGCACGGGCAGCGGCCCTTTCCTCGGGCGACGCCTTGGCGGCGGGCGGCGATGACTTGACCGCGCCGACTTCACCTTGCTGGGCGAAGACACTGACAGCGAACAACTGGGACAGTGCGATACCGATGGCAAGAGCGGAATGCTTCATGGATGGCTTTCAAAGTTATGGGTATGAAGGCGTTCGGAGCTGCCACCTGCCTGGCAAGCCGTACAGGCGGCAAAAAAATTGTATGAACTCGCTGGTGCAGCAACAAGCGGCATTGACCGTGTGCGGCCCCGATTGGGAATATTTCCGTATCCATTTGTATTCGCCTGGACCCCGCAGGCGAGGCGGACGCTGACAGGCGGCACCTGCCGGCTGTGCTAGCGCGGCGCGCGGCGGCCTTGGCGCGGTCCGCAGGGCGCTCGCCATGGCCCCCATGTGGTTCCGCAGCGCCCCATGTGACTCCCTCTGCGGACCGCGGGCAGGTGCTGGGCCGCTGCGCATGGATTCGTCTGTTCGGACGATGGCTGGCCGCCACCCCCCTGCCTAGACTTTGCGCACACAAGCGGGCAAGGGCCCGACGAGGGAGATTGTTGTTGTTCCAAGGCCAAAGCATCCAGGTCCTGCCGATCGCCGAGCCCGGCGCCGAAGGGCTGATCGAACTGCGTTTCGACCGGCAGGGTGATGTGATCAACAAGCTCGATGCGCGCACGGTGGACGAGTTCCGCCAGGCCATCGACCTGATCGCCAGTGCACCCGCGGTGCGCGGCGTGCTCGTGACCAGCGCGAAGGACGTGTTCATCGTCGGCGCCGACATCACCGAGTTCGGCCAGCGCTTCCAGCAGAGCCCCGAAGCCATCGCGGCCGGCGTGCGCGAGAGCAACACCATGGTCAACCGCTTCGAGGACCTCGCGGTGCCCAGCGTTGTCGCGATCAATGGTTTCGCGCTCGGCGGCGGGCTCGAGCTCGCGCTGTTCGGCGCGCTGCGCGTGGTCGCCGAGACGGCACAGGTCGGCGTCCCCGAGGTCAAGCTGGGCCTGTTCCCGGGCTTTGGCGGCACCGTGCGGCTGGCGCGCGTGGCGGGCCTGGCGACCGCCTTCGAATGGGTGGCCGGCGGCAAGCCGGCCTCGGCCGCGCAGGCGCTGGCCGCGGGCGTGGTGGACGAGGTGGCAGCGCCCGGGGCGCTGCGTGCGCGTGCGCTGGCGCTGCTGCAGTCCGCCGTGCGCGGCGAGATCGACTGGGCCGCGCGCCAGCAGCGCAAGCGCGCGCCGCTGCCGCTGTCTGCGGACGCTGTGGCGCGCCAGCTGGCCGATGCGCTGGCGCAGGCCAGGCGCGGCGCGCCGCACCAGCCCGCCGCGCAGATGGCGCTGGAGATGATGGCCGAAGGCGCCAGCCTGTCGCGCGAGCGCGCACTGGACCTGGAGTCGGCGGCGTTCGGCCGCGTCGCGCGCACGCAGGCCGCCGCCTCGCTCGTGCGCGCCTTCCTGAACGACCAGGCCGTCAAGAAGCTGTCCAAGCGCCATGCGCGCGCGGGCCGGCCCGTGGCCCAGGCCGCCGTGCTGGGCGCCGGCACCATGGGCGGCGGCATCGCGTTCACGAGCGCGCGGCGCGGCGTGCCCGTGCGCATGAAGGACATCGCCCAGCCCGCACTGGACCTGGGCCTGGCCGAGGCCGACAAGCAGCTCGCGCGCCAGCTCAAGAGCGGCCGGCTCACGCCGCAAAAAGCCCAGGCCGTGCGCGCCGCGATCACGGCCCAGCTCGACGAGGCCGGTTTCGACCAGGTCGACTGCGTGGTCGAGGCCATCGTCGAGAACCTCGATGTCAAGCGCCGCGTGCTGGCCGCGCTGGAGCATGCCGTGCGGCCCGATGCGGTGATCGCCTCCAACACCTCCAGCCTGCGCATCGACGACATCGCGGCGCCGCTCGCGCGGCCCGAGAACTTCGTCGGCATGCACTTCTTCAACCCGGTGCCCCAGATGCCGCTGGTCGAGGTGGTCCGCGGCACGCGCACGGGCGAGCAGGCCGTCTCCACGGCCGTGGCCTATGCCGCAGCGATGGGCAAGGTGCCCATCGTCGTGCAGGACGGGCCGGGCTTTCTCGTCAACCGCGTGCTCACGCCCTACGTGAATGCCTTCGTGCAGCTCGTGGCCGACGGCGCCGATTTCGAGCAGGTCGACCGCGCGATGGAGGCCTTCGGCTGGCCCATGGGGCCGGCCTACCTGCAGGACGTGGTCGGCATGGACGTGGGCGCGCATGTGTTCGACGTGATCGCGGCCGGCTACCCCGAGCGCATCCGCGCCATCGAGCGCAACGCGATTCGCACGCTGGTCGGCGCGGGCCGCTTCGGCCAGAAGACCGGCGGCGGCTTCTACGACTACGAGGCCGACCCGGCCGGCAAGCCGCGCAAGGCCTCCTCGCCCGCGGCGCGCGCGCTGGTCGCGGCGCTGCAGACCGGCGGTCCGCGCGACTTCAGCGACGCCGAGATCGTCGAACGCATGATGCTGCCCATGCTCGTGGAGGCCGCGCACGCGCTGGAGGAGGGCGTGGTCGCCACCCCGGCCGAGCTCGACACTGCGATGCTGCTGGGCATCGGTTTTCCCGCCTATGCGGGCGGCCCGCTGCAGTACGCCGACTGGCTGGGCCTGCCCCAGGTCGTCGCGCTGTGCGAGAAGCACGCGGCCCTGGGCCCGGCCTACCAGCCCACGGCGCGCATGCAGGCCATGGCCGCCGAAGGCACCCGCTACCACAGCCTCTGACCCCGACACCTACCACACCAACAGGAGAGACTCCATGCAACTCAATTCCAGCATCGCCGCCGTCATCACGGGTGGCGCATCGGGCCTGGGCGCGGCCACCGCGCGCCGCCTGGCCAAGTCCGGCGTCAAGGTCGCGCTGTTCGACTTCAACGAAGAAAAGGGCGAAGCCCTGGCCAAGGAGATCGGCGGCGTGTTCTGCAAGGTCGACGTGACCAACGAGGAACAGGTCGACGCGGGCTTCGCCAAGGCGCGCGCCGCGCACGGCCAGGAGCGCATCCTCGTGAACTGCGCGGGCACGGGCAACGCCGTGAAGACCGCCAGCCGCGACAAGACCACGGGCGAGATCAAGCATTTCCCGCTGGCCAACTTCGACCGCATCATCCAGATCAACCTGGTCGGCACCTTCCGCTGCATCGCCAAGAGCGCGGCCGGCATGCTCACGCTGGAGCCCCTGCAGGACGCCGACAACTCGGGCGAGCGCGGCGCCATCGTCAACACCGCCTCGGTGGCGGCCGTGGACGGCCAGATGGGCCAGGCCAGCTACTCGGCCAGCAAGGGCGGCGTCGTGGGCATGACGCTGCCGATCGCGCGCGACCTCATGGGCGAGGGCATCCGCGTGAACACCATCCTGCCGGGCATCTTCAACACGCCGCTGCTGCAGGGCGCGCCCGACAACGTGAAGGCCGCGCTGGCCGCCTCCGTGCCCTTCCCCAAGCGCCTGGGCAACCCCGACGAGTACGCGCAACTGGCCGAGACCATGATCACGAACGGCTACTTCAACGGCGAGTGCGTGCGCCTGGACGGCGCGATCCGCATGGCGCCGCGCTGAGGTCCTGCGGCGGCGTTGCCGCCGCTCCACCGAGACCGCTCGGCGGTCCCGCCGCCCCGGTGCCTGCGGCTGCGGCTGCGGCTGCGGCGTGCGGATGTGGGCAGCGGCGATCTGGTAGAACCGGCGCCCGGGACGGTCCACGCCTGGTACCTGGCATTTGGCATTTGGCGGGCTGGCGCCGCGCCCGCTTGCGCAGGCTCCACGTTCCCGCACCGCCATGACCCTCTCCGTCCGTAGCGCCACGCTGGCCGATGCGCCAGCATTGCGCGCATTGTTCCTGCGCTCGCGCCAGGCCGCCTTCGTCTGGCAAGCCCAGGCGCCGTTCCAGTTGTCGGACTTCGACGCACAGACCCAGGGCGAGCGCCTGTGGCTCGCGCAGGACGGCATGGGTACCGCCGGCTTCATCGCGGTCTGGGAGCCCGAGCAGTTCATCCACCACCTGCACGTGGACCCGCGGCGGGCGCGCCGCGGCGTCGGCCGGGCGCTGCTGCACGCGCTGCCGGGCTGGGGGGCCAGGCCTTACCGGCTCAAGTGCGTGTGCCGCAACCTGGCGGCACTGGCCTTCTACCGTGCATGCGGCTTCGCCGAGGTCGGCAGGGGGCAGGCCGAAGACGGTGCCTATGTCTTGCTAGAGTCGCGCGTCGGGGGCTGCCATGCGGGCGGCCCTCTTTTTGCTGGAAGCGACTCCTTGACATGACAGACCGACACCTCATCGTCCCGTCTTCGATGCAACTGCTGGCCGAGCGCGCGGGCTACGCGCCTGCGGTCCGGGTCGGCCAGACGGTCTATTGCGCGGGGCAGGTGGGGCGCACGCCCGATCTGCAGGTGATTGCCGATCCCCAGGCGCAGTTCGTCGCGGCCTGGGAGAACCTGCGCACCGTGCTGGCCGAAGCCGGCTGCACCTTCGAGGACGTGGTGGAGATGACGACCTACCACGTGGACATGCACACGCACATGGCGGTATTCCGCGCGGTCAAGGACCGGCTGTTTCCGCGCGGGCGCTGCGCCTGGACCTGCGTCGGCGTGCAGGACCTGGCCCGGCCGGGGCTGCTCGCGGAGATCAAGTGCATTGCCGTGGCATCGTCCGTGCCGGCAGGCGAGGCCGCGCGCGGCTAGCGTGGAGAGGGCGGCTAGGGTGGTTGGAGGGCCTTGCCGGGCTGGGCCAGGATCCAGTCGGCCAGCAGCGCGGCGTCGGCTTCGCCGACCTGGGGCTGGCGCGGCATGATCACGCGGCCCCAGGTCCCCACGCTGCCCTGGCGGATCAGCCTGCGCAGCCGGGCCGGCGCGTCGGCATCGCCGCGGTAGCGCGTGGCGATCTCCGCGAAGCCCGGGCCGACATAGGTGGTCACCATGCCATGGCAGCGCATGCAGCCCAGCGCCTCGCTGCGCTGGGCGGCCTCGCTGGTCTCGCGGGAGCAGCCGGCCAGCGCGCAGAGCACGAGCAGCAGGCCCGGCAAGGCGGGGCGGCGTGCGGTGCCTGTGCCGATCGTGCGCTCACCGGTCCCGTTCCCATTGCCATGCATGGCCGCGAAGATACCCGATGCGGCGCCGCAGGCTGGCGGACCGATGAAGCGCCGCGCAGCATTCTCCGAGCGTTGACGGGGAACGCGGTGGGAACGTCTGCAGATTGACGACTGTCCGCCTCTCCCTGGTGTGCCGCCTGTCAGGCGCGGCCGTCGGCCATCGCGGTGCTTGCTGCGCGGGGCGAGAACGCATTGATGGCCGCAGCCGCAAGCGCCAGCAATGCGCCCATTGTCGCGAGCCCGATCCAGGCGCCTCGGTGCGCCCCATAGCTTCCCAGCGCAGCGCCGGCCGCGCCGCCGAGGAAGTACGACCCCATGAATACCGTATTGAGTCGGCTGCGCGCTTCGGGGCGCAGCGCGTAGACCCGCGTCTGGTTCGCAACGAGGCCGGCGCGGTTGCCGAAGTCCAGTAGCACCATGCCGGCGATCAGCCAGCCCAGGCCGCGCCCGCCTGCGGCGATGAAGGCGAAGCCGACGGCGAGGGCGATCGCCCCCGCCAGGAGCATGGTGCGCGCGTCAAGCCGATCGACCAGTGCGCCGATGCGTGGCGATGCGGCGATGCCCAGCAACGCGACCAGCCCGAACGCTCCGATGGCCGCGGGACCGAATTCGTAGGGTGGTTGCGCGAGCAGCGCAGCCAGCGTCGCCCACAACGCACTGAAGGCAGCGAACATCATGAAGGACGTTGCTGCCGAGAGGCGCAGAACGCGCTCCTCGCGCACCAGCCTGCCCAGCGAGCGGATCAGCCGGCCGTAGCTGATCGCCGTCAGGATCGTGACCTTGGGCAGGCTCCTGGCGACGACGACCAAGAGCGCCACGTCGACAAGCGCGGCCAACAAGAAGACGGTGCGCCAGCCTGTAGCCGCACCGACGAAGCCGCTTGCCGTGCGCGCCAGCAACAAGCCGGTGGACAGTCCGCTCAACAAGATGCCTGCGGTGTGGCCGCGCGCCGCAGGCAGCGCCAGGCCCGAGATGGCTGGGATGATGATCTGCGCGGTGACGGCTGTCACCCCGACCGCGAAGCTGGCGGTACACAGGAGTGCGAAGGTCGGTGCGGCTGCGCAGGCGAGCAGCGCTACGGCGTTCGCGGCGACGGCCAGCGATGCAAGTTGGCGCGGCTGCTGCCGGTCGGCAAGCGGCACGATCAGCAACAGGCCGACCGCATAGCCGAGTTGCGTCAGTGTGGCGATCAGGCTGGCGTGGGTGGGCGCCACACCGAACGAAGAGGCGATCTGCGGCAGCAGCGGCTGGTGGTAATAGATGGTCGAGACCGCAAGCGCGCAGCCCACCGCCATCAGGGCGACCAGGCGGCCGGAGAGTCCGGCCGCAGCGTCAGGGGCATTGGACATGGCTCGGCCGCTCAAGCGCGTTGCAGCGACTGGATGAGCTCGTGGGTGTTCACGATGCTGTGTGCATACGTGGGACCGTTCAGCTCGTGCGCGGCATGCATCATTTCGCGCTTGAACGCGGCGGTGGCGTCCTTCACCAGCGTCACGTGGAAGCCGAGTTCCTGCGCGTAGCGTGCGGTGGTCTCGACGCACGTGTTTGCCAGCAGGCCGACCAGGATCACGTGCGAGATGCCGTGCTGCTTCAGTTGGAAGTCCAGATCGGTGTTTGCGAACCCGCTGGAGGCCCAATGCTCGTGCACGACGATGTCGCTGCCTTGGGGCCCGAAGTCAGGGTGCCACTCGCCGCCCCAGCTGTCTTTCGAGAATGTCTTGCGGGTCATCAGCAGGCGCTGCGTCGGGCTGGGGTGACACCAGCATTCGTAGTCGCCGGGCTGCCAGCGGCGGTGCGGCACGATCACCTTCTGGATGCCGGCGCTCCGTACTGCGCTCTGGATCGCGCGCAGGTTGTCCAGCAGATGCACCTCCTCGGCGATCGGCTGGATGGCGGGCCAGAGCTTGCCACCCTCGGAAAGAAAGTCGTTGTAAGGATCGACGAAGAGAAGTGCGGTCTTGCGAGCGTCGTAGTGCGTTGCGTCCATGGCGGAATTCCTTTTCAGTGGGTGAAGAGCCGGTCACCTGACCGGGCCCTGTCATGAATTTAGGTTCAACGCCCGCGTGGAAAAATAAGGCGGCGGAGGACGCAGTGTCTCAATCCGTCGCACAGTGGCGGCAGCTTGCGGTGCTAGGAGCGGACGCCCGCCCGGCCTGCGCCAGCCTGCCGCGCAGGCGGGGCGTTCAGCGTCCGCGCGAAAAGCTCGGCTGCCCAGTCGATGAATACCCGCAGCTTGACGCTGATGTGCCGATTGGGCGGATAGACGACGTACAAGGGCCATGCACCCGCAGACCACTCTGGCAGGACGGCGGTCAGGGTGCCTGCCGCCAGATGTGGCTTGGCCATGAACGGAGCGGTGCGCGCAATGCCCAGGCCCGCCAGCCCGGCTGCCAGCATGGCGCTGGCGTCGTTCACGGCGACGGCCGAGCGCGCATGGACCCGGTATTGCTCTGCGCCACGCTGCAACACATAGGTCAAACGTTCGCTGCCATGCGAGAAGTAGTTGACGACGAAATGACGGTCGTCTTCAAGGTCCGAGGGATGTTGCGGCACGCCGTGCCGCTTCAGGTATTCGGGGGATGCGCACAAGAAGCGACCGATCTCGCCGATGCGCCGTGCCACGAGTGACTGGTCTGACACCTCGCCTGCGCGAAAGACGCAGTCCACGTTGCCGCCGATGAGGTCGACGGGTTTGTCGCTGACCCCGACGTCGATATGGATGTCGGGGTAGCGCACGCAGAAATCCGCAAGCGCAGGGATCAGGATGAGGCTGGCGATGGCGGACGGAGCGTCGACCCGCAGGACGCCGCGGGGCGTTGCCTTGGCGCGGGACATGCTCGATTCGAGTTCCTCGAGCTCGTCGAGCAGCTGTGTCGCGCGGTCGTAGTAAACGGCACCGTCCGCCGTGACGGTGACCCGCCTTGTGGTGCGGTTGAGCAGTTGCGTCTTGAGTTCTTCTTCCAGCAACTGCACCAGGCGGCTCATCTGGGCCTTGGGGACACCGAGTGAATCTGCGGCCTTGGTGAAGTTTCCGGCTTCGACGACTCGTACGAAGGCCCTCATCGCGCTGAACTTGTCCATGGTCCGTCCTCTCTTCCTCTCTCCAGGGCGGATCTGCATTTTCCAGAGGAGCGAGACGCAGCGCCCGAGCCGGGCTGATTTTCAATGATTGGAGCCGGGCGAGACCAAGCAACTCTATGGATGGTCCTTTGCAACGAGAGCCGCCGAGCGAAGAAGCCTCAGCCAGGTTGCCGCGCCGAGGCCAGGCCCGCTGTCCAGCAGCATCTTCGCTGCATGCCCGGCGGGCATCCCGGTCAGCCCACGTTGCGCTGCTGCCCGTCCCAGAACGGCGCGCGCAAGGCCTTCTTGTCGATCTTGCCCAGCGCCGTCAGCGGCAGCGCGTCCACGAAATCGATGCGCTTGGGGGCCTGCTGCGAACCCTTGCTGCGCTTGACGAGGCGGGCCAGCGTGTCCGCGTCCACGGCCATGCCGGGGCGGCACACGACCATGGCCGCCACGGCCTCGCCCCAGGTCGGGTCGGGGATGCCGATCACGGCGGCCTGGGCCACGGCGGGGTGGCTGCTCAGCACGTCCTCGACCTCGCGCGGGTAGACGTTGAAGCCGCCCGTGACCACCATGTCCTTCTTGCGGTCCACGATGAACAGGTAGCCCTGCGGGTCCTGCCGCGCGATGTCGCCCGTGTGCAGCCAACCGCCGGCCAAGGCCTCGGCGCTGAGCTCGGGGCGGCCCCAGTAGCTGTCCATGGCCTGCGGCGCGCGCACGCAGATCTCGCCGGCCTCGCCGGGCGCGACCTCCTGCAGGTCCTCGCCGAGCAGGCGGATCTCGCAGTTGGACGTGGGCATGCCGCAGGAGCTGAACAGCTCGGGACGGCGCGCATCGTGGTCGGCCTTGCGCAGCAGGCTCACGGGGTAGCACTCGGTCTGGCCGTACAGCTGCGAGAACACCGGGCCGAAGCGCGCGATGCCTTCGACCAGCCGGGTCGGCGACATCGGCGAGGCGCCGTACAGCAGCAGCTCCAGCGCGCTGGTGTCGGTGCGGTCCAGCTGCGGGTGGTCCAGCAGCTTGTAGACCATGGTGGGCACGAGCAGCGCCATGTTGATGCGTTCGCGCTCCAGCGTGTGCAGCAGCCGCTCGGGGTCGAAGCCGCGCTGCAGGTGCACGGTGCCGCCGCGCAGCAGCACGGGCAGCAGCTTGGAGCCGGCCACGTGGCTGATGGGCGCCGCGGCCAGGTAGCGCGGCACGGCCGGCAGTTCGAAGTCGGCCAGGATCGCGCGCGCGAGTGCGCCCTGCTGGTGCTGGTAGCGCAGCGCGGCCTTGGCGCGGCCCGTGGTGCCGCCCGTGTAGCCCAGGCTGGCCGGCGTCATGCTGTGCGAGAGGTCGCGCGGCTCCTGCGGGCCGGCCGCTGCCATGGCCGCGAGCAGGTCGCGCCCGTACGGCGCCGGGCCCAGGGTCCAGACCTCGCGCAGCTGCGGGCAGCGCGCGGCGAGTTCGGCGCCGCGCTCGCGGTAGCCTTCGGCGTCGACCACGAGCGCATCGACCTGCGCGTCCTCGAGCTGGGCCAGCTGCTCGGGCAGGCCGCCCAGCGGGTGCAGCCAGGTGGTCAGGCCGCCCAGGGCCTGGGTCGCGATCTCGGCGCACCAGGCCTCGGCGCGGTTGGCGCTGAGCAGCGCGACGCGCAGCGGCGCCGCCGCAGGCGCGCCGGCCCCGAGCGCGGCCTGCAGGCGGCCGATCAGCGCCAGCGTGGCCGCATAGCTGAGCTGGCGCCCAGCCTCGACGAAGGCGATGCGCTCCGGATGGCGGCGCAGCGCGCGCAGTGCCAGGGCCGGCGCCGTCGGGCCGTGCATGGGCAAGGGATGTGTTGGCATGGTGAGGCTCGCAAGAGACCGGCCGCGCGCAGCGGGCGCGGGCCATGGAAGCGGATGGGCCGCGCCGGGGCGGCGCGCAGCAGGGCACCCGGCCGCCTGCGCAGGGGCCGGACCACACGGT
>DATKFT010000170.1:0-2081 GCA_035544335.1 Pseudorhodoferax sp. | reverse complement strand
CCTGGATCACGGGCCCGCTGGGCAGCGGCAAGACGCGCCTGGCGCAAGGCATCGCCCAGGCACTGCCCGGCGCGGTCTGGCTGGGCCTGGAGCGTCTGGCCGCGGCCCCTGCGCCCACGGCCGCCGCCGCCCAGGCGCTGGCCGCGCTGGTCGGTGCGGGCGCCACGCCCAGCCCCGCGCTGGCGGCCCTGCTCGCCGAACTGGCGCGTGCGCATGCGGGCGCCTGCGTCGTCGACATGGTCGAGGACGGGCTGGACGCACGCACGCAAGGCGTGCTGGCCGCCTGGCTGCGGGGCCGCGGGCCGGCGGCCCGCCCGCTGTTCCTCATGACACGCTCCAGCGCCATGCTGGACCTCGCGCTGGCCGGGCCCGACGAGGCCCTGCTGTTCTGCCCCGCGAACCACAGCCCGCCGCAATGGGTGCTGCCCTGTCCCGGCACGCCCGGCTTCGAGGCGCTGGCCTCCTGCCTCGCGCCGCCCCGGGTGCGGGCGCGCACGGCCGGCGTGCTGGCCTGGCGGCCCCCGGCGGGCGGCCACCAGGGCGCACCGGCCTGAGACCGCGCCGCACCGTGGCGCAGTTAGGATGCGGCCCACCCGACGGAACACCGACCATGCGCCAGCACCACTCGCCCTCCCACCCACCAGCCGCCACGATCGACACCCTGCGCGCCCGCCTGGACGCGGGCGAGACCTCGCACGAAGCCCTCGTGCAGCAGGCGCTGGACGGCGCCGCCGCGCCGGCCGCGCAGCATGTCTTCACCGCGCTGTACGCCGAGGCCGCGCTGGCCGCGGCGCGCCATGCCGATGCCGCGCAGCGCGCCGGCGTGCGCCTGCCGCCGCTGGCCGGTCTGCCCGTGTCGGTCAAGGACCTCTACGACGTGGCCGGCGAGACCACGCTGGCCGGCTCCGCCGTGCGGCGCGGCGAGCCCGCCGCCACGCAGGACAGCCCGGCCGTGCAAGGCCTGCGCGCGCAGGGCGCGGCCATCGTGGGCAAGACCAACATGACCGAGTTCGCGTTTTCGGGCGTGGGCATCAACCCGCACTACGGCACGCCGCGCAACCCGGCCGATGCCCAGGTGGCGCGCATCCCGGGCGGCTCGTCCTCGGGCGCGGCCGTGTCGGTGGCGCTGGGCCTGTCGGTGCTGGGCCTGGGCTCGGACACGGGCGGCTCGATCCGGATTCCCGCGGCGCTGTGCGGCATCGTGGGCTTCAAGAGCACGCAGGCCCGCACGCCACGCACGGGCGCCTTCCCGCTGTCGCGCACGCTGGACACGGTCTGCGCAATGGCGCGCTCGGTCCAGGACTGCCTGATCGCCGACGCCGTGCTGGCCGACACGCCGCTGGCCGTGCCGCACCGCCCGCTGCAGGGCATGCGCCTGGCCGTGCCGCGCACGCTGGTGTTCGACGGCATCGAGGCGCCCGTGGCCCGCGCCTTCGAGCGCGCCGCCGCGCGGCTGTCGGCGGCCGGCGCCATCGTGGTCGAGCTGCCGCTGGCTGAATTGGCCGAGATCGCGCAGATCAACGCACCCGGCGGTTTCTCGTCGGTGGAGGCCGCGGCCGTGCACCGCGCGCGCCTGGCCACCCACCGTGCCGGCTACGACACGCGCGTGGCCGCGCGCATCGACCTGGGCATGGCGGTCGGCGCGGCCGACTACATCGCGATGCAGGACCGCCGTGCCGACTGGATCGCGCGCGTGGAGCGCGCGCTGCAGGGCGTGGACGCGCTGCTGTGCCCCACCGTGCCCATCGTGGCGCCGGCCATCGAGGCGCTGGCCAGCGACGAGGCCTTCTTCCGCGCCAACGGCCTCCTGCTGCGCAACACCTTCGCGATCAACTTCCTGGACGGCTGCGCGTTCAGCCTGCCCTGCCAGGAGCCGGGCGAGCTGCCCGTGGGGCTCATGCTGTCGTCCGTGCGCGGCGACGACGCCCGGCTGGCCGCCGTGGCGCTGGCCGTGGAGGCCGCGCTGGCCTGAGCCGGCCCGGCGCGGCCGCCGCGCCTCACATGCGGGCTTTTTCGGCCAGCGTGCCGTCCAGGTGCGTGGCCTCGCCCAGGTTCAGCATGAGCCGGTTGGCCCAGGCGAA
>DATKFT010000169.1:0-11711 GCA_035544335.1 Pseudorhodoferax sp. | reverse complement strand
GCAAGACGCTGCTGGCCAAGTCCATCGCGGGCGAGGCCAAGGTGCCGTTCTTCAGCATTTCGGGCTCGGACTTCGTCGAAATGTTCGTGGGCGTGGGCGCGGCCCGTGTGCGCGACATGTTCGAGAACGCCAAGAAGAACGCGCCCTGCATCATCTTCATCGATGAAATCGACGCGGTCGGTCGCCAGCGTGGCGCGGGCCTGGGCGGCGGCAACGACGAGCGCGAGCAGACGCTGAACCAGATGCTCGTGGAGATGGACGGTTTCGAGACCAACCTGGGCGTGATCGTGGTCGCCGCGACCAACCGCCCGGACATCCTGGACGCCGCGCTGCTGCGTCCGGGCCGTTTCGACCGCCAGGTCTACGTGACGCTGCCCGACATCCGAGGCCGCGAGCAGATCCTCAACGTGCACATGCGCAAGGTGCCGATCGGCCAGGACGTGAGCCCGGCCATCATCGCGCGCGGCACCCCGGGCATGTCCGGCGCCGACCTGGCCAACCTGTGCAACGAGGCCGCGTTGATGGCCGCACGCCGCAATGCGCGCGTGGTCGAGATGCAGGACTTCGAGAAGGCCAAGGACAAGATCATCATGGGCCCCGAGCGCAAGAGCATGGTCATGCCCGAGGAAGAGCGGCGCAACACCGCCTACCACGAGGCTGGCCACGCGCTGATCGGCAAGCTGCTGCCCAAGTGCGACCCGGTGCACAAGGTCACCGTGATCCCGCGTGGCCGTGCGCTGGGCGTGACCATGAGCCTGCCCGAGAAGGACCGCTACAGCTACGACAAGGAATACATGCTGAGCCAGATCAGCATGCTGTTCGGCGGCCGCATCGCGGAAGAGGTGTTCATGAACCAGATGACCACCGGCGCCAGCAACGACTTCGAGCGCGCGACCTCCATCGCACGCGACATGGTCATGCGCTACGGCATGACCGATGCGCTGGGCCCCATGGTCTATGCCGACAACGAAGGCGAGGTGTTCCTGGGTCGCTCCGTGACCAAGACCACGAACATGAGCGAGCAGACCATGCAGAAGGTCGATGGCGAGGTGCGCCGCATCATCGACGAGCAGTACAACCTGGCCCGCCGCCTGATCGAAGAGAACAGCGACAAGATGCACGCCATGGCCAAGGCGCTGCTCGAGTGGGAAACCATCGACACCGAGCAGATCGACGACATCATGGCCGGCCGCGCACCGCGCCCGCCCAAGGATTGGGCGCCGCGCACGCCGTCGGGCGGCAATGGCGGCGACAGCGGTGGCGCGCCCGCCGTGAACGCAGATCCCTCGCCGACCGCGGCCTGATGTCTTGCGTCTGAACCACAATACGGGGCCTCACGGCCCCGTTTTTTTGCGCTGAACATGTTCTGGCAGGCTGCCCGCTACCGTCTGGATCTGACCCGTCCGCAGGTCATGGGCATCGTGAACCTCACGCCGGATTCGTTTTCCGACGGCGGACGCCATGCCGCACCCGCCGCTGCACTGCGCCACTGCGAACAGCTGCTGGCCGAGGGCGCCGACATCCTGGACCTGGGCGCCGAATCCTCGCGGCCGGGCGCCGCCGTGCTGCCGGTCGAGGAGGAGCTCGCGCGGCTGCTGCCCGTCGTGCGCGACGCCGTGCGGCTGGGCGTGCCGGTGTCGGTCGACAGCTACAAGCCGCGCGTGATGCAGGCCGCGCTCGACCTGGGCGCCGACATCGTCAACGACATCTGGGCCCTGCGCTGGCACGACGCGGCCGCGGGCGAGGCGCCGGGCGCGGCCCAGGACGTGGTGGCCGCGCACCCGGACTGTGGCGTGTGCCTCATGCACATGCACGGCGAGCCCGCGACCATGCAGCGCGCGCCCATGGACGGCGATGCGCCGGCCCAGGTGCACGCCTTCCTGGCCGATGCGGCCGGCCAGCTGCGTGCGCGTGGCGTGGCGGCCGAGCGCATCGTGCTCGATCCCGGCATCGGTTTCGGCAAGACCGTGGCCCAGAACTTCGCGCTGCTCGCGCGCCAGGCCGAGCTGCTGGACCTGGGGCATGCGCTGCTGGCCGGCTGGTCGCGCAAGTCTTCGTTGGCGGCCGTGACCGGCGGCGCGCAGCGGCCTGCCAGCGAGCGCCTCGTGCCCAGCGTGGCGGCGGCGCTGCTGGCGGTGGAGCGCGGCGCGCGCATCGTGCGCGTGCACGACGTGCGCGACACGGTGGCCGCGCTGCAGGTCTGGCGCGCGGCCACGGCTTCTTCTTTTCTCACGACACCACAAGAAAGACCCCTCCCATGACACGTCGTTATTTCGGCACCGACGGCATCCGCGGCACCGTGGGGCAGCCGCCCATCACCCCCGATTTCGTGCTGCGCCTGGCGCATGCGGTCGGACGCGTGCTGCGGCAGACCGAGGCGCGGCCCACGGTGCTGATCGGCAAGGACACGCGCATTTCGGGCTACATGCTGGAGAGCGCGCTGGAGTCGGGCTTCAACTCGGCCGGCGTCGACGTGGTGCTGCTGGGGCCACTGCCCACGCCCGGCGTGGCCTACCTCACGCGCGCGCAGCGCGCCAGCCTGGGCGTGGTCATCAGCGCGAGCCACAACCCCTTCGCCGACAACGGCATCAAGTTCTTCAGCGCCCAGGGCACCAAGCTGCCCGACGACTGGGAGCGCGCGGTCGAGGCTGCACTCGAGCTGCCGCCGCAATGGGTGGATTCGGCGAGCCTGGGCAAGACCACGCGCCTGGAGGATGCGGCCGGCCGCTACATCGAGTTCTGCAAGAGCACCTTTCCGAGCGCGCTCACGCTCAAGGGCCTGCGCATCGTGGTCGACGGCGCCCATGGCGCGGCCTACCAGATCGCACCCATGGTGTTCCACGAGCTGGGTGCCGAGGTCGTGCGCCTGGGCTGTGCACCCGACGGGCTCAACATCAACGAGAAGGTCGGGGCCACGCACCCCGAGGCCCTGGTCGAGGCCGTGCGCCAGCACCGGGCCGACTTCGGTGTGGCACTGGACGGCGACGCCGACCGCGTGCAGATGGTGGACAGCGACGGCCGCATGTTCAACGGCGACGAGCTGCTCTACATCATGGTGAACGAGCGGCTGTCGCGCGGCGGCTCGCAGCCCAGCAAGCGCGCCGGCGAGGCGCTGGCGGGCGTGGTGGGCACCTTGATGACCAACAAGGCGGTCGAGGTGGCGCTGCGCAGCCAGGGGCTGGAGCTGGTCCGCGCCAAGGTCGGCGACCGCTATGTGCTCGAAGAGCTCGAAAAGCGCGGCTGGCTGCTGGGCGGCGAAGGTTCGGGCCACCTGCTCGCGCTGGACAAGCACACCACGGGCGACGGTCTGGTCAGCGCGCTGCAGGTGTTGCAGGTCTGCGTGCGCAAGGGCCAGAGCCTGGCCCAGGCGCTGGGCGAACTCGTGCTGTTTCCGCAGGCCATGGTCAATGTGCGGCTGGCCGGGGGCCAGGACTGGAAGTCCAACCGCGCGATGGCCCAGGCCCAGGCCGAGGTCGAGCGCGAGCTCGGCGACGACGGGCGCGTGCTGATCCGCGCCAGCGGCACCGAGCCCGTGCTGCGCGTGATGGTCGAGGCGCGCGACGCAGCCCAGGCGCAGCGCTGTGCCGAGCGCATCGCGGCCACGCTGAAATGACCCACCCCGTTTGAATGGCGCACTGCGTGTAGCCATTCCATCCCCCTTCAGGGGCGCCGCCAGCGGCCTGGCAGAGCCAGTTCCGCGGCGTCTGCTGGCATGACCTGCTCCGCGGCCTTGCGCACCGCGGCTTGCGAGGCCCGCGTTGCAATGCGGATGAGGCGCCGTGCAATGGCGCACTGCGCAAGACATGTCACACGGCTGCCATCGGCGCGACACGCGCCGGTCATGCTGGCTTCGCACACTGACGGGCATGCGCTCCCTGGCGGGGGCGCCGCACCGCAGGAGCCAGACCATGAGAGAGTTGCCGTCGCAGGACTACCCGCTGTCGCTGGGGCCGCGCCCCACGCCACAGGTGCAGCCCGCCGCGTGCGGCCTGCGCGTGCAATGGGCCCAGCACCAGGACGAGGTGCGTGCGGCCCAGCGGCTGCGCCACCTGGTCTTCGCGGGCGAGATGGGCGCGCGCCTGGCCACGACGCTGCCGGGCCACGACATCGACCTGTTCGACGACTACTGCGAGCACCTGCTCGTGTGCGATGTGGCCAGCGGCCAGGTCGTCGGCACCTACCGTGTGCTGACGCCGGTGCAGGCACGCCGCGTGGGCAGCTTCTATGCCGACACCGAGTTCGACCTGACCCGGCTGCGCCAGCTGCGCCCGCGCATGATGGAGCTGGGCCGCAGCTGCGTGCATCCAGAACACCGCCAGGGCGGCGTGATCATGGCCCTGTGGTCGGCGCTGGCAGCCTTCATGGAGCGCAATGCGCTGGACATGGTGCTGGGCTGTGCCAGCGTGCCGCTCACGCAGCAGGGCGTGTTCCAGCCCGCGCTGGCCGCCAGCCTGTGGCGGCGCCTGCAGGCCACGCACCTGGCGCCGATCACCGAGCATGTGTTGCCGCGCCTGCCCCTGCCGATCGAGCGTCTGGAGGGCAGCCTGGACGTGGAGGCGCCGCCCCTCGTCAAAGGCTATCTGCGCCTGGGCGCCAAGCTGCTGGGGCCACCAGCCTGGGACCCGGAGTTCAACAGCGCCGACCTGCCGCTGCTGCTGCGCCTGCACGACATGCCCGCACGCTACCGCCGCCATTTCCAGAGCCAAGCCGAGCGGAGCCGCTGATGCGTGCGGCCTTCGACGCCGTGGGCTTCTGGCAGGACGGGGACGGCACACCGGGCCACGATGCGGCGGCGGATGCCGAGGACGCCGCCAGTGCGCGCTATCGCACGGTCTTCATCTCCGACCTGCACCTGGGCACGCCGGGCTGCCAGGCCGCGGCGCTGCTGGAGTTCCTCAAGGCCCACACCAGCCAGACGCTGTACCTGGTCGGTGACATCGTGGACGGCTGGCAGCTGCGCCGTCGCTGGTTCTGGCCCCAGGCCCACAACGACGTGGTGCAAAAGCTGCTGCGCCGCGCGCGCAAGGGCTGCAGGGTCGTGTTCGTGCCGGGCAACCACGACGAGTTCGCGCGTGGCTTCGCGGGCCACCATTTCGGCGGCATCGAGGTGCGCGAGGAGGCCGTGCACACCACGGCCGACGGCCGGCGCCTGTGGGTCGTGCATGGCGACCACTTCGACGCCGTGATCCAGTGCGCCAAGTGGCTGGCCTACCTGGGCGACAACGCCTACGAGCTCACGCTGCGGCTGAACCGCCACCTGAACAGCCTGCGCGCGCGCATGGGCCTGCCGTACTGGTCGCTGTCGGCCTATCTCAAGCACAAGGTCAAGAAGGCGCTGAACTATGTCACGGCCTTCGAGCAGGCCGTGGCGGCCGAGGCGCGCAAGCGCGGCTACCAGGGCGTGGTCTGCGGCCACATCCACCGCGCCGAGATGCGCGAGATCGAGGGCACGCTGTACTGCAACGACGGCGACTGGGTCGAGAGCCTGACCGCGCTCGTGGAGCACCACGACGGCCGGCTCGAGCTCGTGCAATGGCATGGCGCGCACCAGCACAAGCTGCCCGAAGCGGTCGCGCGGCCCTCGGTGGCGGCCTGAAGCCTGCTGCGCCGCAAGCCCCTCGGACGGGGGCGGCGACAATCCGGGGGCTTTGCGTCTTTCCCGCGCCCACAGCGCAGCCCGCCGCCCGCATGCCGTTTCGCCCGCCCCATTCCGCCCTCCTTTCTGCAGACCACGCCAGCGCCAGGCTGCCGGCAAGCATCCGGCCCATGGCGCTGCGCGACCTGCAGGGCGTGCTCGCGGTCCAGCAGGAGGCCTATGCGGGTGCGGCGTTCACGCCGGAACATGAGGGCGTGTACCGCGACCGCATGGCGCTGGCGCCCGCGCTGTGCCTGGTCGCGGCCGATGCGGCTGGCCTCGTGCTGGGCTACCTGGTGTCGCACCCGGTCCGTGCGGGGACGCTGCCCGCGCTGGACACCGAGCTCGGCGCGCTGGCCCCGGACGCCGATTGCTGGTACCTGCACGACTGCGCTGTGGCCGCCCGCGCGCACGGCCAGGGCCTGGCCGCGGCCCTGTACGCGGCGGCGCTGGCCTGCGCGCAGGCCCGGGGTTTGCGCCAGGGCGCGCTGGTGGCGGTCGGCGATGCCGCGGGCTACTGGGCGCGCTGGGGCTACTGCGTGCAGCACAGCCCCGGGCTGCAGGCCAAGCTCGCGGGCTACGGCCCCGGTGCGTGCTACATGGTGCGCACGCTGTAAGCCGCGCACGCTCCGGCCCGCGTTGCCTGGCCCGTGCACTCCGGCCCGTGCGCCCTCAGGGGCGCCGCACCCAGACCAGGTCGCCCTGGCGCTTGGCCTCGTGCTTGGCCAGCGCGGCCTGGTTGGCCACTTCCTCGACCTTGGAGAAGGCGCCGCGCAGGATGCGCACCGCGCCGATGACCAGCGTGGTGCAGCGGAAAAAGCGTGGCACGCCATGGCGGTCCTCGGCCTCGATGCCGCCGGCTGCGCGCGCGGTCTCGTCGTACAGCGCGAGCGCCAAGCTGCGGAACTGCTCGACGATGCGCTCGCAGCGCGGCAGCCAGTCGGCGCTCTGGAACAGCACCACGAAATCGTCGCCGCCCACATGGCCCACGAAATCGTGTTGCGCGTCGCTGTGGGCCAGCAGCACCTGGGCCACGAGCCGGATCATCTCGTCGCCGCGCCAGTAGCCGTAGTGGTCGTTGAAGGGCTTGAAGTCGCTGAGGTCGGCGTAGCAGGCCACGAACTCCGCGCCCTTGTCCAGCAGCCGCGCGATGTGCTGGCTGATCGGGATGTTGCCGGGCAGGAAGGTCAGCGGATTGGCGTGGCGCGCGGCCTCCAGCCGCACCTCGGTCACCGAGCGCACGAGCTGTTCACCCGTGCCCAGGCCCACGTAGCGGCCGTTCTCGGTCACGATGAAGCCGTCGGCCAGGTAGCGCTGGTCCTGCGAGGTCAGGATGCCGACCAGCTCGTCCACGTCGTGCTCGCGCTCGATGAGCCGCGGCGCGTGGTTGGCGTGCAGGAAGCAGGGCTTGCGGCCGAAGATCTCCTTGAAATAGGGCTGCGCGTAGTGCTGCATGAAGGTCTGGCGGTTCACGATGGCCACGGGCCTGCCGTCGTCGACGACGGCCACCGCATGCAGATCCTCGTGGGCCAGGAAGATCTCCTGCACCTCGTCGTTGCTCGCGTGCGGTGCCACGGGCGGCGCGTGCAGCAGCGAGAGGTGGCGCAGGCTGCCCGTGTGCGAGATGCGGCGCAGTTCGGGCAGCACGGTCAGCCGCTCGTCGTGCAGCGCCTGCAGCGCGGGCGCCGGGATGGTTGTCTGCGGTGTCGTCTGCGGGCGGCCCAGGTAGTAGCCCTGGCCGTAGCCGATGGACAGGTCGCGCAGCACGCGCAGGTCCTCGGCCGTCTCGATGCCCTCGGCCACCAGCACCGTGCCGAACACCTCGGCGATCTGCTTGAGGGCGCGCAAGGTCTGCAAGCGGTCGGCGTGCTGGCCGATGTCCTTGCTGAAGTACTTGTCGATCTTCACGTAGTCCGGCCGCAGCTCGGACCACAGCCGCAGGCTGGAGCGGCCGTCGCCGAAATCGTCGAGCGCGAGGCCTGCGCCCGTGGCCCGCAGCTCCTGCACCATGCGCACGAGCAGCGCCATGTCGGAGACGCGCTCGTGCTCGGTGATCTCGAACACCAGCATGCGCGCGGAGATGCCGAAGCCGCGCACGTCGTCGACGAGCTGGTTGCGTCCGCGGCTGTCCATCACATGGACGAGTGCGTCGGCGCTGATGTTCACGAACACGCGGCCGGGCTGGTTCTGCCGGCCCCAGTGCGCCAGCGCCAGTTCCACGCAGAACAGCTCGAAGTCGATCAGCACACCGTTCTCGCGTGCCAGCCGGAACAAGGCCTCGGCGCTGTGCAGCGGCGTGTCCGCGGGCCCGCGCACCAGCGCTTCGTGCGCGTGGATGGCGCCGTCCTGCAGGCTCACGATGGGCTGGAACACGCAGTGCAAGGCCTTGGCCCGCATCAGCGGTCCCAGCTCGCCCATGCGCCCGCGCAGCTTGGCCGACAGGTTGGCCAGCGCCGGGGGATCGACCGACGGGATGGTGGGCTGGCGCGCGACCGTGTGTGCGTGGGGCATGGGCGGCCGCCACGGTAGTCACAATTTGTTTCGCAACTGTGACACGCCCATGACGCATGGCGGGGCGCCGCCCGGGCGGGTCGGCCAGGGTGTCGGCGCGTGCCGCAGGGCGCGCGCGACAGGCAAGCCTAGTGCGCCGCCGCAGGCAGGGCGGCCATCGGCGGCCCGGCGGGCAGGCTGCGCTGCGCCTGCTGCTGCGGCACGGCCGCGCTGCCCTGGAACACGTTGATCGCGTCGAGCAACTGGCGCGCCTGCGTGCGCAAGCCGGTGGCGGCTTCGCGCGCATGGCCCACCATGGCCGCGTTCTGCTGCGTCATGTGGTCGAGTTCGGTGACCGCCAGGTTGACCTGGTCGATACCCTGCGACTGCTCGCGCGCCGAGGCGCCGATCTCCTGGATCAGGTCGGCCACCTTGCCGACCTGGCGCACGATGTCCTGCATGGCCGCACCGGCGTCGCGCACCTGCTGGTTGCCGCTGTCCACCTGCTCGCTGCTGTTGTGGATGAGCTTGCCGACCTCCTTGGCCGCCTGTGCGCTGCGCTGGGCCAGGGCCCGCACCTCGGACGCCACCACCGCGAAGCCGCGGCCCTGCTCGCCGGCGCGTGCGGCTTCCACCGCCGCGTTGAGCGCCAGGATGTTGGTCTGGAACGCGATGCCGTCGATCACGCCGATGATGTCGCGGATCTTGCCGCTGGCCGCCGTGATCGCGTCCATGGTCTGCACCACCTGTCCGATGACGGCACCACCCTGCTGCGCGGCCGCGCTGGCGGTGCCGGCCAGGCCCACGGCCTGCGCGGCCGCGCTGGCGCTGGCCTTGACGGTGGCGGTCATCTGCTCCATCGACGCGGCGGTCTGCTGCAGGCTGGACGCCGCCTGGTCCGTGCGCGCGCTGAGGTCCTGGTTGTCGCGAGAGATGCCCTGGCTGGCGCGCTCCACACCGGCCACCTGCTGGCTCACATCGTCCACCAGCGAGCGCAGGTTCAACCCGGCCTGGTTGACGGCGCGCAGCAGCATGCCGATCTCGTCCACGCGGTCGAGCTGCACGTTCTCGCCGGGGCTGCCGGCGGCGACGCACTGTGCCTGGCGCAGCACGTCCTGCAGCGGCCGCGCGATGCGCTGCTCCAGCCACAGCGCAGCGCCGGCACAGGCCAGCGTGACGGCGCCCACCACGGCCGCCGGCGTGGTGCCCAGGCGAGCCATCAGCGCGACGCCGCCGACCGACACCAGCAGCACGAACAGCAAGGCCATGCGCAGGCGCCAGCGCACCGGGAGGGTCTGCGGCAGCGACAGCCAGCGCAGCATGCCGGTGCGCATCACCAGGCCCTGGTGGAAGGTCCAGCCCTTGGCCCGGCCCTCGCGAAAGCGTGCGTACAGCGCCTCGGCGCGCGCAACTTCCTCGCGCGCAGGCTTGGTGCGCACCGACATGTAGCCCACGGTCTGGCCATGGCGCACCACGGGCGTGACGTTGGCGCGCACCCAGTAGTGGTCGCCATCCTTGCGCCGGTTCTTCACCAGCGCGCTCCAGGCGCGGCCCGCCTTGAGCGTGGCCCAGAGGTCGCGGAATGCCTGCGGTGGCATGTCCGGATGCCGCACCAGGTTGTGCGGCTGGCCGATCAGCTCATCCGCCTCGAAGCCGCTGGCCTGCAGAAAGGCCGCATTGGCATAGGTGATGTAGCTCTGCCCGTCCGTTGTCGAGAGCAGGGTCGCGTCCTCGGCAAAGCTGTACTCCCTCTGGGTGACCGGAAGATTGTTGCGCACCGCACTCTCCTATTCCGCAGTAACTGCGGGTGCGCAAAGAATATGTTCCTCGTCGATTGAATACCAAGAGAAGGCGACGGGTACATCGAATACGCCGATGAATGGAGGGGCGCCGATGCCGTGTTCACGCAGCGCGCTGCGCTGGCGCAGCCTTGCCGGCGCCCGGCAGGCGCATCAGGGGCTGGCCCATGCGGATGCGCTGGCCTTCGGCGATGCCCTCGGCCAGCGCGAAGCCCGGCGGCGCGAACACGATGATGGTCGAGCCATGCTCGAACCAGCCCATCTCCTGGCCCTTGGCGAACGGCGCGGCGCAGTCCACGGGCTGCGCGCCGAGCTGGCGCAGGTGCAGCAGCGTGTCCATGAAATGCAGCCGGATGCTGGCCACGAGGATGGCCGCCACGGGCACCAGCGCGATCGGGTGCCCGCTGGCCAGCCGCATGCGCAGCACGGCGCGCTCATTGCGGCAGAACAGCCGCTCGATGCGTTTGAGCGCGATCGGGTTCACGTTCCAGGTGTCGCCCGAGAGGTAGGTCAGCCGCTCGACCTGACCGTCGTGCGGCGCGTGGAAGCGGTGGTACATGGCCGAGGTCAGCCGCAGGGTCACGTACTGCCCGCCGTGCCAGGGGCGCGCGGCGTCCGCGTCGCCGAACAGCTCGCCGATCTCGTAAGGAAAGCCTTTGGCCTGGAACAGCCGCGTGCCTTCCACGGGCCCGCAGGCGCCCACGATGCCGTCGCAGGGACTCGCGAGGATGCCGGGGTCCATGGCCACGGGCCGGGCGCCGGGTTGCAAGGCGCGCGTGAACATGGCGTGCAGGCTCTTGAAGCGCTGCTCGCGTGCATCCGACAGGTCGATGTCGGTGCAGGCGCGCCACACTGCGATGGAGGCCGCGCGCACGGCCGGGTTCTCGATCTGGCTGAACCAGCCCATGAAGCGCGTGAGCGCCAGGCGTGGCACGCGGTTGGTCAGCAGGAAGTTCAGGTCTTCCTGCAGCAGCAGGCGGTCGCGCAGGCAGCCGAGGGCGCGGGCGCGCGAAGGGGAGGGCGAATCGGTGGTGGGTGTCATCTGCTTGACAAACGAAGGGGATACCAATGGGGGATCGCCGTTTCCTTGGATCCCATGAACGAACTCACTCTTCTCGGCGGCTTCGGTGCCGCGGCCGTGCTGGCCCTGTGGCCGGCCGCCCGTCAGCGCCTGGCGCTGTCGCGTGCCAAACACCGCTCGCTGGCCGGCCATTCCAAGCTGTCGCGCCGCGTCGCGCGCCGGCTGCCGTTCTACGATTTCGGGCCCGATCGCTTCTTCGATTCCGACGGCGCACCGGTCGACGTCGCGGCGCGCCGCGAGGCCGGCCTGGCGCGGCTCGCGGCGCTGTTTGCCGAGCGCTTCCCGAAGACGCTGGCCATGACCGAGGCCGCGCGCGAAGGCATCGCCGACCTGCAGTTCACGAGCCGTTACCGCGTGCCCTTCCAGTACAGCCGCGTGCTGCGCGAGAGCCTCAAGATGGGCGCCTTCGTGCAACAAAGCCGGGGTGTGCAGATCACCGACCTGGACGGCAATGTCTTCTACGACCTGGCCGGCTCCTACGGCGTGAACCTGTTCGGCCAGGACTTCTACAAGTCCTGCATCGCCGAGGGCAGCGTGCGCGTGCAGGACCTCGGCCCGGTGCTGGGCAGCTACCACCCGGCCGTGCTGGCCAACATGCGCGCGCTGCGTGCGATCTCGGGCCAGGAAGAGGTGTCCTTCCACATGTCGGGCACCGAGGCCGTGATGCAGGCCGTGCGGCTGGCGCGCTACCACACGCGGCGCACGC
>DATKFT010000168.1:0-1736 GCA_035544335.1 Pseudorhodoferax sp. | reverse complement strand
GGAACAGCCCGCATGTGGTGCCGCTGGCGCGCCTGGTGCTGCCCGATGGCGATGCAGCCGCCCGCCAGGCCCGCTTCGACGCGCTGACCGATGCCGCCCACGCCCCCGCGCCGCGCGCACCGCCGCCCAACGACATGCTGGGCTATGCGCCGGTCTCGCAGGAGCTGCAGGCCGGCCGGCTCAGCCTGGTGTGGGCCCAGGCCGAGGCCTATGCCGACACGCCCGAGCGCGCGATCGGCTACCAGGCCCAGTACGGCGGCGTGCCGCTGCAGGACGTGGACAGCGTGCGCTACAACCTGGTGGAGAGCATCCGCCGCGCGCGCCGCAGCGTGCTGCTGTGCTCGCCCTACCTGGTGCCCGGCGCGCACGGCCTGCAGGTGCTGCGCGAGGCCCGCGCGCGCGGCGCCACGGTGCAGCTCATCACCAACTCGATGGCAGCCAGCGACGAGCCCTTCGTGCACACCGCCTACCGGCGCTACCGGGCCGAGCTCGTGGCGCTGGGCGTGGAGATCGACGAGGTCAGCAGCCGGCGCGTGGCCGCGAGCCCCAGGCTGCCGCTGTTCGGCGCGGCCGTGGGGCGGCTGCACACCAAGACCGCCGTGCTCGACGGCGAGCTGCTGTTCGTCGGCTCGCTGAACTTCGACCCGCGCTCGGCGCAGCACAACACCGAGATCGGCCTGTTCATCCGCAGCCGCCCGCTGGCCGCCCAGATGCTGCGGCTGGCCCAGGTGCTGCGCGAGCAAGGGGTCTGGCGCGTGCAGGCCGGCGCAGGCGGCGCGCTCGAATGGCATGGCGAGGACGAGGACGGCGCGCCCGCCGTGCTGCACAGCGAACCCGACGCCAGCTGGTGGGACCGGCTGCTGCTGGAACTCGTGGCGCCGTTCACGCCCGAGCAGCTGCTGTAGTTCAGCGCGCGGCCGTGGGCACCAGCACCGCCTCGACCTGCACCAGCAGCCGCACGCGGTCCTCGAAGCCGAACTGCAGGCCCCAGCTGATGCCCCACTGGCTGCGCTGGATCTCGGTCTCGAAATCGCCGCCGCAGACCTGGCGCCCGTGCAACGGGTTCACATAGCAGTTGAAGCGCACGGCGCGCAGGGCCACGGGATGGGTCTGGCCCAGCAGCGTGAGCCGGCCCTGCAGCGCCTGCACGCGGCCCTCCTCGATGCGCACGTCCGCGGCCTGGTAGCGGCCGGTCGGGAAATCGGCCACGTTCAGGAAGTCGGTGCTCTGCACATGGCGGTTCAGCAGGTCCACGCCGGTGTTGATGCTGGCCATGTCGAACGTGACATCCACGCGCGCCAGCTGGCCGGCCGCGTCGACCAGCACCTGGCCATCGCGTGTGCCGAAGCGGCCGCGGTTGGTGCTGGTGCCGTAGTGGCCCATCTCGTAGAGCACGAAGGTGTGGGTGGGGTCCACCACGTAGCGGCCGCCGGGCTGGGGCGGCCCCGCGGGCCGGGCCGCCAGCTCGGGCGCCGCGCCCGTGGTGGGCGATGGCGGTGTTTGCGCATGCGCGGGCCAGCACAGCGCCAGCGCGGCGGCCAGGCACAGGGGGTGGCGCAAAGGACGGCTGGCGGTGGGCATGGGCCCGCAGTGTAGGCTGCGGCCGCCACAATGCGGCGTTCCCGCTTAGCCCACCGCCCCCCAATGTCCCAGTCCGCCCAGTCCGCCTCGCTCCCCTCCCCGCTCCAGGTCGCCGTCGTGGGCGCCGGCGCCGTCGGCTGCTACTACGGCGGCAT
>DATKFT010000167.1:0-2343 GCA_035544335.1 Pseudorhodoferax sp. | reverse complement strand
GCCTTCGTGGTCGGCATCCCGATGTTCTTCGAGGTCGGTCTGGTCGTGATGCTGCCGCTGATCTTCAGCGTGGCGCGCAAACTGCAGGCGCAGCAGCGCTTTCGCGGCTCGGCCTATGTGTACGTGGGCGTGCCCGTGATCGCGGCGCTCGCGGCCATGCACGGCATGGTGCCGCCCCACCCCGGCCCGCTGACGGCGATTGCCACGCTGCAGGCCACGGTGGGACCCACCATGCTCTACGGCTTCGTGGCCGCCGTGCCGGCCATGGTGCTGGGCGGGCCGCTGTACGGCGCCTTCCTCGCACCGCGCATGAGCACCCAGCCCGACGCGGCCCTGCTCGAGCAGTTCACGGCCCCGCCGCAGGCGGCCGGAGGCGCCCATGCGCCCGGTGTAGGCCTGGGCGTGCTCGCGGCGCTGCTGCCGGCCCTGCTCATGCTCGTGCACGCCGTGGCCGAGATGCTGCTGCCCAAGGGCGCGCCGTTGCTGCATGCGGCCGCCTTCGTGGGCAACCCCTTGATCGCGATGCTGCTGGGCGTGCTGTTCGCCGCCAGCACCATGGTGCTGGCGCGCGGCGGCGATGCCGAGAAGCTGCGCACGGCGCTGGGCAACAGCCTCAAGCCCATCGCCGGCATCATGCTCATCATCGCCGGCGGCGGCGCGTTCCAGCAGGTGCTGACCAGTGCCCACGTGGGCGATGCCATCGTGCACCTGACGCGCCAGTTCGCGTTCCCGCCGCTCGTGCTGGGCTGGCTGATCGCCATGCTGCTGTCGGTGTCCACGGGCTCGGCCACGGTAGGCATCGTGGGCGCGGCGGGCCTGCTGGCACCGCTGGCCGGGGCCGATCCGCAGCTGAGCCGGCCGCTGCTGGCCCTGTCCATCGGCTGCGGCTCGCTGTTCTTCAACTACGCCAACCACGCGGGCTTCTGGATGGTCAAGGAGTCCTTCGGCATGAGCATGGGCGAGGCGACCAAGACCATCTCGGTCGTGCAGTCCATCGTCTCGGTGGTGGGCCTGCTCATGGTGCTGCTGTTCAGCCTGCTGCCGGCCTGGGGCTGAGCCGCGGCCCGGGCGCGCGGGCGCGGATGCTCAACCGGCCGCCACCGCCCGGCGCAGGCTGCCGCACAGCGCGGCGAAGCGTGCATCGTCCAGCCAGGGGCTGTTGCTGATGGCCACCAGGCGCTGCGCCCAGTCGCGGGCCTGGCCCACGTCGTCGCCACGCGCCGTGGCCAGCACATGGTCGTAGCGCCCGTAGTCGGGCAGCACGTGCACGAAGGGCAGTGACAGGCCCCAGCCCTCGCCCCAATGCGCACGCACCCAGGCGTCGCGCACGGCCGCACTCGGCAGGCGCAGCAGCAGCACGGGCCACACGCCATCGGCGCCGGCGGCGGCATCGCGCACCAGCTCCACGCCCGCCATGGCGGACAGCTGCGCACCGCGCCGCAGGGCCTGGGCCCGGCCTTGCTGCTGGAACGGGGCCAGGCGTGGCAATGCGCGGCGGCCCACGCGCTGGCGCCAGCGGCCCAGCGGGTGCTGCGCAATGCGGTCGCCGAAGTCGTCGCCCGCGGCCTGCACCCAGTCGCCGCGGGCCAGCGCCTGCCGCAGCGGCCGGCCATAGGCCAGGCCCAGCGCGCCGGGACGGTACAGCGCGGCATAGCCCAGCAGCTCCACGCTGCGGCGCAGCTCCCACCACAGGCTGCGCGGCACGGTCCGCTGCGACGTGGCCTGCAGCGCCTGGCGCAGCGCCGGGTCGCGGCTCACGAGCACGCCGCCTTCGAAGGTGCTGAGTCCCTTGCCCACGGCCAGGCTGTAAAAGCCGATGTCGCCCTGCCAGCCCACGGGCATGCCACCCAGGCGCGCACCCAGGGCCTGGGCCGCATCCTCGACCACATAGGCGCCCACGGCGCGTGCGCGGCGCAGTGCCATGGCCACGTCGGCCACGCGCCCGCACAAATGGGTGGGCAGCACGGCCAGCGTGCGCTGGGTGCACAGCGCAGCGAGTGCGACCTCGTCCATGTCCAGCGCATGGGCGTCCATGTCGCACAGGCGCAGTTCCAGCCCGCATTGCGCCACGGCCAGTGCCACGAGCGGGCAGGTGTAGGCCGGCGCGATGACTTCGCGGCGCTGGGGCTGCAGCTGCTGCAGCGTGCGCAGCGCCACCATCAGCGCCGAGGTGCCGGAGCATTCGAGCTGCACGGCGGGCACGCCCAGCCAGGTGGCCAGCGCGGGCCCCAGCTCGGCACGGCCCCAGGGCCGCAGGTCGCGCGCGTAGAGCGGCAGGCCTGCGGTGGGGGGGACGGTGTGGCGGGCCACCCTGGCCTCAGCGCGCGGCGGCGTCGCCTGCCA
>DATKFT010000166.1:0-2906 GCA_035544335.1 Pseudorhodoferax sp. | reverse complement strand
GCCGACCTCGCGCTGGCCTACGACGTGCCCGCGACCGCGGGGCTGCGCACCTTGTACGCGAGCGAATGGCCCATCGGCGCGGTCGTGCCGCCCGGCCATGCGCTGACTTCTCGCGCCACGGCCACCCTGGCCGACTGCGTGGGTTTCCCGCTGATCCTGCCGGCCGCCACGCTGTCGCTGCGGACCGTCCTGGACGGCGCCTTCGGCCGCCTGGCCATCGGCGTGTCGCCCGTCATCGAGAGCAGCTCCACGGCGCTGATGCGCGCGCTGGTCGCCCAGCGCCAGGGCATCACCTTGCTGAACCGCCTGGACGTCGAGGAGGAACTGCGCGCCGGCAAGCTCGTCTTCGTGCCGCTGCGCGAGGCCGGCCTGGCGCCGCAGCGTCTGGCCCTGCTCACACGGGCCGGCACCGGGCCGAGCGCCACGGCAGCCCTGCTGGCCGAACAGGTCATCGACTGCCTCGAGGACGCCGTGACGCGGTGAGGCGGGGAACGCAGGCCGCCCCGGTGGGACTGCCCAAGGGCATGTGCCCGACCCCGATCCTCTTCAAGGGCCCGCTGGCATGGCCCGTTCTGCGGCCCCTGTCGCCGCGGCCCGCAGGCTTCTGTTGCATGCCTGGGGGCGGCGCGCCGCGCCATGCCAGCCGGGGCATCCCGCGATGCGCGCACTGTGCACTTTTTGTGCACACGCGAGGCCTTTTTTTGACTTTGCGCGTGCGAAAGCGCACTCCTAGACTGCGCCCGCCGTTCCAGGTGCCGACCGGCGCCCGGCAGCAGGAGGAGACACACCATGACGACACCCGAGACGGGCGCGCTGGCACAGCCAGCCAGCCACGCAGTCGACCAGAAGATTCCCGTTCCGCGTTGCGCGGCCCTGGGCCTGCAGCATGTGCTGGTCATGTACGCCGGCACCGTGGCCGTGCCGCTGATCGTGGGCGGCGCGCTGGGCCTGTCCAAGGCCGACATCGCCTTCCTGATCAACGCCGACCTGCTGGCCGCCGGCATCGCCACGCTGATCCAGGCGCTGGGCCTGTGGGGCTTCGGCATCCGCATGCCCGTCATGATGGGCGTCACCTTCGCGGCCGTGGGCCCGATGATCGCGATCGGCCTCGACCCCGCGCTGGGCCTGCCGGCCATCTACGGCGCCACGATCGCCGCCGGCATCTTCGGCATGCTGGTCGCGCCGCTGATGGGGCGCCTGCTCGGCGTCTTCCCGCCGCTGGTCACGGGCACCGTCATCACGCTGATCGGCATCTCGCTGATGGGCGTGGCCATCAACTGGGCCGCGGGTGGCCAGCCCACGGTCACGCACATGGTCGACGGCGTGCGCATGGCCGCGGCCAACCCCGACTACGGCGACCCGGCCAAGCTCGCGATCGCGGCCTTCGTGCTGCTCGTGGTGCTGGGCATCACGCGCTTCGGCAAGGGGCTGATCGCCAACATCGCGATCCTGCTCGGCATCCTGGCCGGCGTGGCGGTCTCGCTGGCGCTGGGCCAGATGCATTTCGACGGCCTGGAAGAGGCCAGCTGGGTGGCCATCACCACGCCGCTGCATTTCGGCATGCCGCGCTTCGAGTTCACGGCCATCGTCTCCATGTGCATCGTGATGCTGATCACGCTCGTGGAGTCCACGGGCATGTTCCTCGCGCTCAGCAACATCACGGGCCGGCGCATGACGCCCCAGCTGCTCACGCGCGGCCTGCGCGCCGACGGCCTGGGCACCGTGATCGGCGGTGTGTTCAACACCTTTCCCTACACCTCGTTCTCGCAGAACGTGGGCCTGGTCACCGTGACCGGCGTGCGCTCGCGCTATGTGGCCGCCATGGGCGGGCTGATCCTGATCCTGCTGGCGCTGCTGCCCAAGGTCGCCCACCTGGTGGCCTCGGTGCCCAGCTTCGTGCTGGGTGGCGCCGGCATCGTGATGTTCGGCATGGTCGCGGCCACCGGCGTGCGCATCCTGGGCAGCATCGACTACACGCAGAACCGCCATGCGCTGTACGTGATCGCGATCTCCATCGGCCTGGGCCTCATCCCCACGCTGTCGCCCAACTTCTTCCAGCACCTGCCGGCCTGGACGCACCCGATCACGCACAGCGGTATCGTGCTGGGCACCTGCACCGCGGTGCTGCTCAATCTGTTCTACCACGGTGTGCTGTCGCGCGAACGTGCGTTCGCGCTGGCCGCCAGCACCTCCCATGCCAGCGAATGACTTCTGCCCATGACATGAACCTGCGCCCCGCGACCGGGCGCCCGCTGATCCTGCGCCACGCCGAGCGGCTCGTCACCATGGACGCGCAGCGGCGCGAGATCGCCGACGGCGCCGTGGTGGTCGACGGCCCGGCCATCGCCTGGGTCGGCGCCAGCGATGCGCTGCCGCCCGCCTGGCGCGAGGCCGCCGCCAGCGGCGCGGCCGAGGTGATCGACCTGCCGGGCCATGTGCTGATGCCCGGGCTGGTCAACACCCACCACCACATGTACCAGAGCCTCACGCGCGCCGTGCCCGCCGCGCAGGACGCCGAGCTGTTCGGCTGGCTCGAGAACCTGTACCAGCTCTGGGCCGGGCTCACGCCCGAGATGGTGCGCGTGTCCACGCAGACCGCCATGGCCGAGCTGCTGCTGTCGGGCTGCACCACCACGAGCGACCACCTCTACATCTTTCCGAACGGGTCGCGCCTGGACGATGCCATCGAGGCCGCCGAGACCATGGGCATGCGCTTCCATGCCGCGCGCGGCAGCATGAGCGTGGGCCGCAGCCAGGGGGGCCTGCCGCCCGACAGCGTGGTCGAGCGCGAAGCCGACATCCTGGCCGACAGCGAACGCCTGATCGCGCGCTGGCACGACCCGGCACGCCACAGCATGCGCCGCATCGTGCTGGCGCCGTGCTCGCCGTTCTCGGTCTCGCGCGAT
>DATKFT010000165.1:0-3688 GCA_035544335.1 Pseudorhodoferax sp. | reverse complement strand
GGAGCCGGCCCGCGCGCAGGTCCTCCCAGGCCAGGAACTCGGGCTGCAGCGCCAGGCCCAGGCCCGCGCGCAGCGCCGGCACCAGGGCCTCGGCGTTGTTCACGCGCAGGGCCGAGGGCACGACCTGGGCGAACTCGCCATCGCGCGCATGGCGAAAGCGCCAGGCTTCGCCCACGCGCGCGTGCACGTAGCGCAGCGCGCGGTGGCTGGCCAGCTCGCGCGGGTGGGCCGGCTGGCCATGCTGGGCGAAGTAGGCCGGCGCACCCACGAGCAGGATGCGCACCGCGCACAGCCGCCGCGCGAGCAGGCTGGAGTCGGGCAGGCTGGAGATGCGCAGCGCGAGGTCGAAGCCATCGGCCACCACGTCGGTCAGCGCGTCGCTGAAGTGCAGGTCCAGCGTGACCTCGGGGTGCTCGGCCATGAAGCCCGGCAGCACCGGCCCCAGGTGCGAGACGCCGAAGGACATGGGCGCGGCCACGCGGATCGCGCCGCGCAGGCTCTTGGACTGCTCCGTCACCTCGGCCTCCACGGCCTCGCCCTCCGCGAGGATGCGCGTGGCGCGCTCCAGCGCGAGCTCGCCGCTGGCCGTCAGCGACATCTTGCGCGAGGTGCGGTGGAACAGCACCACGCGCAGCCGCGCCTCCAGCCGCGTGATGGCCTTGGACACCGTGGGCTGCGAGACCACGAGGTCGTTGGCCGCCCGTGCGAAGGAGCCGGTTTCCGCCACCTTGGCGAAGATGGCCCAGGCCTCCAGGTCAGGCAGCTTGGACATGCAAAATTTGGAATAGATCGTTTTCCATCTTTTCTATTCTCTTATTGATCGCGGGTTTCTACAGTCTCTCCATCGCAACGCACACTGCAGGAGAAACACCATGATCGAACGCCGCCCCTTCGCTGAACTCGGTGGAGACAACCACGGCTGGCTGGACGCCAAGCACCACTTCTCGTTCGCGGGCTACCACGACCCGGCCCGCATGCACTGGGGTGCGCTGCGCGTGTGGAACGACGACACGATCGCGCCGAACACCGGCTTCCCCCCGCACGGCCATGCCGACATGGAAATCATCACCTATGTGCGCGAAGGCGCCATCACGCACGAGGACAACCTGGGCAACAAGGGCCGCACCGAGGCCGGCGACGTGCAGGTCATGAGCGCGGGCAGCGGCATCCGCCATGCCGAATACAACCGCGAGAGCGTGACCACGCGCATCTTCCAGATCTGGATCCTGCCCAACGGCCGCGGCAAGCCGCCGGCCTGGGGTGCCAAGCCCTTTCCCAAGACCGACCGCGCCGGCCAGTTCGTGGCGCTGGCCAGCGGCCTGCCGGGCGACGACGAGGCGCTGCCGATCCGCACCGACGCCCGTGTCTCGGGCGCCACGCTGAAGGCCGGCCAGTCCACGACCTACGAACTCGGTGCGGGCCGCCGTGCCTACCTGGTGCCTGCCCAGGGCGCGGTCGAGGTCGACGGCGTGCGCATCGAGACCCGCGACGGCGCGGCCATCCAGGACGTGGCGCGCTTCACGGTGAGCGCGCTGTCCGACGCCGAGGTCGTGCTCGTCGATTCGGCCGGCTGATCCACCCCTTCGTTGTCTTCACCCTCATTCTTCTCCAGGAGTCCACCATGGCCATCACCGCAACCCCGACCCCCGGTGCCAAGCTGCTCACGCCGAACGACCACACGCTGGTCATGATCGACTTCCAGTCGCAGATGGCGTTCGCCACGCACTCCATCGACCCGGTGCAGCTGCGCTCCAACGCCGCGCTGGTGGCCAACGCGGCGGCTGGCTTCAAGGCCTCCACCATCCTGACCACGGTGGCCGAGAAGAGCTTCTCGGGCCCCATGTTCGAGGAAGTGACCGCGCCGTTCCCAGGCCTGCAGCTGCTGGACCGCACCTCCATGAACACCTGGGAAGACGCGGCCGTGATCGCCCGCGTCAACGCCATCGGCAAGAGCCGCATCGTGCTGGCCGGCCTGTGGACCAGCGTGTGCATCGTGGGCCCGGCCCTGTCCGCGCTGGACCAGGGCTTCGAGGTCTATGTGATCGCCGATGCCTGCGGCGACATCTCCACCGAAGCCCACAACCGCGCCATGGACCGCATGGTGCAGGCCGGCGCCCAGCCCATCACGGCGCTGCAATACCTGCTGGAGTTGCAGCGCGACTGGGCCCGCACCGATACCTACGACATGACGACGGGCATCGCGAAGAAGTTCGGCGGCGGCTACGGCATCGGCATCCACTATGCGCGGGCGATGTTCGGGGCACACGAGGGCTGAGTTGGCGTTGACGTTGCGCGGGATCAGCGCGACGGCATGCCCTGCTCCGCGAATGTCCCCCGGCCTGGCGGCTTCCTCCTTGATTTCGCTGCGCAGGGCATGCCATCCCACCGATCTGGCCACCACCGCCGCATTCCACTGCGCTTGCGACGCGACCGTCTGGGGCAGAGGATGCTGGGTGGCCCCGCAGCGAAGTCAAGGAGGAGCCCCGGGCCGCCTGCGGCCCGGGGCGGGGGACATGAGCGAAGGGGCCGCCCAGCGTCCTCTGCCCACGCAACACGTTTCACCGTGAACCGCCAGGAACAACGACATGACAGCACGCACCACACCCGAACTCATCCTGCACGGCGGCCTCATCGCCACGCTGAACCGCAGCCAGCCCCAGGCCTGCGCGGTCGCCATCCAGAACGGCCGCTTCCTCAAGGTGGGGCAGGACCATGAGGTCATGCCGCTGGCCGGCCCCGGCACCAAGTGCATCGATCTGCGTGGCAAGCGCGTGCTGCCGGGCCTGATCGACAACCACCTGCACATCATCCGCGGCGGCCTCAACTTCAACCTGGAGCTGCGCTGGGACGGCGTGCGCAGCCTGGCCGACGCCATGGCCATGCTCCAGGCCCAGGTGGCGATCACGCCCGCGCCGCAATGGGTGCGCGTGGTGGGCGGCTTCACGGAACACCAGTTCGCCGAGAAGCGCCTGCCGACGATCGCCGAACTCAACGCCGTGGCACCCGACACGCCCGTGTTCCTGCTGCACCTGTACGACCGCGCGCTGCTCAACGGCGCCGCGCTGCGCGCCGTGGGCTACACGAAGGACACGCCCGCCCCGCCCGGCGGCGAGATTGTGCGCGACGCGGCCGGCAAGCCCACGGGCCTGCTGCTGGCCAAGCCCAACGCCTCCATCCTCTACGCCACGCTGGCCAAGGGCCCCAAGCTGCCGTATGAGTACCAGCTCAACTCCACGCGCCACTTCATGCGCGAGCTGAACCGCCTGGGCGTGACGGGCGCGATCGATGCGGGCGGTGGTTTCCAGAACTACCCGGACGACTACCAGGTCATCCAGGAGCTGGCCGACAAGGACCAGCTGACCATCCGCCTGGCCTACAACCTGTTCACGCAAAAACCCCAGCAGGAGAAGGCCGACTTCCTGAACTGGACCGCGAGCTCGCAGTACAAGCAGGGCACGGACTACTTCCGCCACAACGGCGCGGGCGAGATGCTGGTGTTCTCTGCCGCCGACTTCGAGGACTTCCGCCAGCCGCGGCCCGACATGGGGCCCGAGATGGAGGGCGACCTCGAGGAAGTGGTGCGCATCCTCGCGCAGAACCGCTGGCCCTGGCGCATGCACGCCACCTACGACGAGACCATCAGCCGCTCGCTAGCCGTGTTCGAGAAGGTGAACCGCGAGGTGCCGCT
>DATKFT010000164.1:0-7960 GCA_035544335.1 Pseudorhodoferax sp. | reverse complement strand
GCCGGCTCGCGCGCACCGAGGCGCTCAAGGACGCGCTGCAGCAGCTGCGCTGCCCGGTCTGGGCCATCTACGGGCGCGAGGACGTGCTGTACAGCGGCCGCATGGAGCGGCTCGAAGAGGCCTTCGCGCGCGGCCCGTGCTTCCAGGGGCTCACGCTGATCGACGACGCCGGGCACTGGGTGCAGTACGAGCAGGCCGGGGCGTTTGACGCGGCGCTGGCGCGGGTATTGGGCCAGGCGGTGGCGCCGATGGTGTAGAACTGCGGCCCAGGAGCATTGCCATGACCGCGAACCGACGATTCCCGCAGCTGTGCCTGTCCATGGTGTTGCTGGCCTGCGCCACCAGCCAGGCGCAATCCCTGCGCTGTGGCCAGGACTTCGCGCAGATCGGCGACACCAAGTTCGTGATCGAGTCCAAGTGCGGCGCGCCGGCCGCCAAGGACAGCTTCTGCAAGCCCATGGGCGTGGCGCCCAGCACCATCACCATGCCGCCCCACGCGGTCTGCGACATGGTCGAGGAATGGACCTACAAGCCCGGCATCGGGCAGTTCATCACGATCCTGCAGTTCCGCGAGGGCGCGCTGCGCGAGATGAAGTACGGGCCGCGCCAGTAGGGCTTGCGGGAGCGCACTGGGAGCGTCCCCTGGGGCAGCCTGCGCGCGTCAGCCCGGCGTGGCGCTGGCGCCCTGGATGGTCTGGATGTAGTCGGCACGGTAGGGCGCACAGGCGGCCTGCAGCTTGCCGTTCACTTCGCCGCCGAGGTGCTCGCCTTCCCAGGCTTGGGGCGTGACAGCGCCGTCGGGCGCGATCTGCAGCGTGCCCAGGTTGGTGTGGACCATCTGGCCATCGTCGGCCACCACGCCCTGCTGCAGGCACACGCCGATGGGCATGCGCGGCTTGCTGCTGGGCGGCACGATGGCCACGACCGACAGCTGCCCGGCGATCGGCCGGTCCGGGACCACGAGGGTGCGGATGCCTTCGCGCGGCTGCGCCAGGGTTTTCTGCAGTGCCGCGACCAGGTTGTGCGCGCGGTCCTGCGCCGCGGCGCCGCCCGCGATGCGCTGCATCTCCTTGGCCAGCTCCTGCGGATAGCGCTGCGCGGCGGGCGAGGACAGCAGCGGGTGGGGGGCCTGGGCCTGCGCGAGCAGGGCCTGCAGGCCGAGCAGCGCGGCGCAGGCCAGGGCTGCCGTGCGGGGGCGTGTGCGCATGCGCACTGGTGTGCCTTGGGCTTCGTCTGCGGTGCGAGCCTCTTCGGGCGGCCGGGCGAGGCTCACTGGAGTACCTGCGCGCTGCGCGCTGCGGTGCTGAGCACCTTGGGGCGGCCCGGCGGTGCTCATGCCACCGCCGCGAGCAGCTGCTCGGTGCTCAGCACCTGGCCGCAGGTTGCCGCCACCCATTGCAGCGCCATGTCGTGCTTCTCGCGCGAGAAGTCGGCCAGCGCGTCGGCCACGAAGAAGGGCTCGATGTCGCGCTGGAAGGCTTCGGCGGCCGTGCACAGGCAGCCGATGTGGGCGTAGACGCCCGTGATGACGAGCTGGTCGCGGCCACGCACGCGCATCAGCGTCTCCAGGTTGCTGCGCTGGAACGCGCTGTAGCGGTGCTTGGTCAGCACCTGGTCGCCGCTCTGCGGTGCGAGCGCGGCCACGATCTGCTCGTGCGCGGGCAGCGCATGCATGCCGGGGCCCCAGAGCTCGGCCTGCAGGCCGCGGTCGCGCCGGTCCTGGTTGCCATGCTGGGCCGTGTAGAACACGGGCACGCCGGCCGAGCGCGCCCAGTCCAGCAGCCGCGCGAGCTGGGCCACGGCCTGCTGCAGCGGTTCGGCGCCGGGCGGGAAGGCCGCGAGGAAGTAGTCCTGCATGTCGTGCACGAGCAGCGCGGCGCGTGCGGTTTCCAGGCGCCAGGGCGCACGGGACGGCGGCAGTTCGTCGGCGCGCGGCAGCGCGTAGGCGGGGATGCTGGGCAGGCGGCGTGGAGCGTCGGTCATCGTGGTCAGAGATCTGGGGACAGCAGCGCGGGCGCCATGCCCAGCGCGTGCAGCATGGCGTTGAATTTTGCGCGCGTTTCGGCCGCTTCCAGCGCGGGCTCGGAATCGGCCACGATGCCGGCACCGGCGAACAGCCGCGCCTCGTGGCCTTGCACACGGGCGCAGCGCAGCGCCACATGCCAGTCGCCGTCGCCAGCCGCATCGCACCAGCCGACCGCGCCCGCGTAGAAGCCGCGCGGCACGGGCTCCAGCTCGGCGATCACCTGGGCCGCCGCGGCGCGCGGCGTGCCGCAGACGGCCGGCGTGGGGTGCAGCAGCGCAGCCAGCGCGGCGGCGCTGGCCTGCGGCAGGCCTTCGGGCGAAGCATCCTTGAGTTCGCCCTCGATGCGCGTGCCCAGGTGCCACATGCTGGCCGTGGCGTGCAGCGCGGGTGTGGCCGGCACGCGCAGCTGGCGGCACAGCGGCGCGAGCAGGTCGGCAATCGCCTGCACCACGTAGCGGTGTTCGCCCTGGTCCTTGGCCGAGCCACGCAGGGCCTGGGCGCGGGCTTCGCTGGCCGCCAGGTCGGGGCCACGCGCAGCGGAGCCGGCCAGCGGCTCGCTCACGAGGGCCGCGCCGCGGCGCGACAGCAGCAGTTCGGGCGTGGCGCCGACCAGCCAGGCCGGTGCGGCGTCGGCTTCGACCGGCAGGGGCAGCACGTAGCGCAGCACGCCGGGGTCGCCGGCCAGGCGCCGGGCCAGCCACCAGGGGCTGATGGGCGTGGCGCTGCGCGCATGCAGCGTGCGGGCCAGCACGACCTTGTGCAGGCCCATGTCGGAAGAGGCCGCGGCCTGCAGGCGCTGCTGGGCCTCGGCCACAGCCCCCGCGTAGCCGGCGCGCGTGGGTTCGGCCTGCAGGGACCAGCCCTGCGGTGCTTCGGCCTGACGGGCCATGCACTGCAGCCAGGCGCTGGCGGTGTCGGCGTCGCGCACGCGGCGCGGTGCCAGCAGGTGCGCGGGGGCGTTGCGGTCGAAGGGCAGGGCGCCGACCAGCTGCGCACCGGGGGCGGCCTGGTCGAAGTGCTGCGCGACGGCGCCGCCGAGCTGCGCAGCCGGCACGGCCAGTTGGGCCTGCACGCCCTCGCTGAGCAGGCCGCCTGCGTGCGACAGCAGCAGCATGCGCGTGCGATCCTCGCCGGCCTGCTGCGCGGGCCGCGTGAAGTCTTCGCGCATCATGCCCATGGCGCCATCCTTGCCGCGAGCAGGGGCGCGATCAGGGCTGTGGCCTCGGCTCCCGTCATCTGTGAATGCAGCAAGGGCACCTCCAGTGTGTCGATGTGGTCGGCGTAGTCCAGCCAGCGCGCGGCCCGCAGCTGGGGCTTGTCGGCATGGTCGCGTGCGGCGCGCACATGGGTCAGCGTGCCGGCCATGCGGCGGTGGCGGTGTTGGCGGATCAGCCGGTTGGTGTCGGTCACCACGCGCACCACGCCTTCGAGCGCGGCGGCGGGCAGGTTGCCCAGCGCGGTGTCGCCCGCGCGCAGGAAGTCCACCACCTTGTCGCGTGTGTCGAGCTCGGGATGGCCCTCGGGGTCGTGGCCGGCGATCGCCAGCAGCGCGCGCAGCGCCTGCAGCGGCGTGGGTTCGGGCTCGTCGCGCCAGCAGTCGGCCGGGTAGGCGTCCAGCAGCGCGACCAGGCCGACCTGGCGGCCCATCTGCTGCAAGGCCACGGCCATGGCCTGCGCGACGATGCCGCCGACCGACCAGCCCGCCAGGTGGATGGGGCCCGTGGGCTGCAGCGTGGCCACGCGCGCGGCATAGTCCTGGGCCAGCACGTCGATGCCGGCGGGCAGCGGATGCTCGGGCGCGAGCGCGGGCGACTGCAGGCCCCAGACGCTGCGGCCGGGCGCGATGCTGTGCGCCAGCAGCCGGTAGCCCCAGGCGATGCCGCCGGCCGGGTGGACCACGAACAGCGGCGACTGCAGTGGATCGCCGGCGGCCAGCCGGATCAGGGGCTTGAGGCCGTTGTCGAAGCGCACGGCCTCGCCATCGATGGCAGCGGCCAGCGCGGCCACGGTGGGCGTCTCGAACAGCGAGCCCAGGCCCGGGTTGCGGTGCCAGCGTTCCTCGATCTGCAGCAGCAGCTGCACGGCCGACAGCGAGTCGCCGCCCAGCGCGAAGAAATCGGCCTCGGCGCCCACGGCCTGGCCAGGCGGCAGGCGCAGCAGCTCGGCGAACAGCGCGGCGATGGCCTGCTCCGTGGCGGTCTGCGGTGCGCGCCCGGCTGCGGCGCTGTCGGCAAAGCGCGGTGCCGGCAGGGCCTGGCGGTCCAGCTTGCCGTTGGACGTGACGGGCCAGTCCGACAGCGCCACGGTGGCCGCGGGCAGCATGTAGTCGGGCACGCGTGCGGCCAGGCGCTCGCGCAGGGTCTCGGCCGAAACGGCGGCGCCGTCGCTGCTGAGCTGCACATAGGCCACGAGACGCTTGTCGCCCGCGGGGTCCTCGCGCAGCATGACCTCGGCGCGCGCGACCAGGCCCGTGCCGTGCAGCGCGGCCTCGATCTCGCCGAGCTCGATGCGCAGGCCGCGCAGCTTGACCTGGTGGTCGCTGCGGCCCAGGAAGACCACGGCGCCGTCCTCGGCACGCCAGCGCGCGAGGTCACCGGTCTTGTAGATGCGCTCGCCGGGTCGGTGCGGATCGGGCAGGAAGCGCTCGGCCGTGAGGTCGTCCCGGCCCAGGTAGCCGCGTGCGAGCTGCACGCCGCCCAGGTACAGGTCGCCTGCCACGCCGGGTGGCAGCGGACGCATGCGCGCATCCAGCACGTACAGCCGCGTGTTCCAGACCGGCAGGCCGATCGGCACGGGGCGGCTGTGGTCGTCGGCCGATGCCGGCCAGTAGCTCACGTCGACAGCGGCCTCGGTCGGCCCGTAGAGGTTGTGCAGTTCGCTCGTGAGCGTGGCGTGCAGCCGGTCGCGCAGCGGCGCGGGCAGCTCCTCGCCGCTGCAGAAGATGCGCTGCATCACGAGGCCCCGCGACGCCGGGTGCGCGAGGAAGGCCGCGAGCATGGACGGCACGAAGTGGCAGGTGCCGATGCGCTGCTCCAGGATGATCCGCGCGAGCCAGGCCGGATCGCGGTGCGCCTCGGGCGGCGCGATCACGAGCGTGCAGCCCGTGATGAGCGGCAGGAAGAACTCCCAGACCGAGACGTCGAAGGTCGCGGGCGTCTTTTGCAGGATGCGCTCGTCCGGCGCGAAGCCGTAGTGCTGGCGCATCCACTCGAGCCGGTTGACGATGGCCTGGTGCTCGACGAGCACGCCCTTGGGCTCGCCCGTGGAGCCCGAGGTGTAGATCACGTAGGCGGCGTCGCCCGGCGCGGGCGCTGCATCGAGCGCCGCGTTCGGCTGTTGCGGCCAGTCGGCCGTGCGCAGGCGTGTGAGCGTGGGCGGCAGGCGCGCTGCGTCCTCGGCGCGCACGAGTGCGCAGACCGGCTGGGACAGGGCCACCACGCGCGCGAGCCGCTCGGGCGGGTGGGCCAGGTCCAGCGGCAGGTAGGCGCCGCCCGCGCGCAGCACGGCCACGAGCGCGACCAGCAGTTCCAGCGAGCGCGGCAGCGCCACGGCCACGAGGCTGTCGCGGCCCACGCCGCGCGCGCGCAGGGTCAGCGCGAGCGCGCGCGAGCGCTGCTCCAGCTGGGCGTAGCTCAGCGTCAGGCCTTCGAACTCCAGCGCGGTCGCATCGGGCCGCGCCGCCATCTGCGCCTCGACCAGCGCGGCCAGCGTGGTGGCGGGCACGGCATGCGCGGTCGCGTTGAGCGCGAACAGGTGGCGCTGGGCTTCGTCGGGGCTGGCCAGCGGCATGTCGTCCACGCACTCTGCGTCCAGCGCGGCGCGCAGGAAGGCGGGCAGCCGCGCGAGGTGGCCGGCCACGGCGGCTTCGCTGTACAGCGCGGGGTTGGCCTCGATCTCCAGTTCCAGCTGCTGCTGGCCATCGCCCCGGAACCCGATGGTCAGGTCGTCGATGGGTCCGGTGCCCAGGATCTGCAGCCGCGTCGCGAGGCCAGTCAGCGCGAGCGGCTTGTAGAAGGGCTGCACGTTGATGAGCGCGGCATGCAGCCGGCGCTGGCCGCCCAGCAGGTTCAGGTCGCGCCGCAGCTGCTCGCTGCGGTAGCGGCCATGGCGGCGCGCGCGCGTCTGCGCGCGCACGAGCTGTTCGGTGAAGTCCGCGAGCGGTTGGCCCGGCGTGGCGCGCACCGCGAGCGGCAGCACGTTCATGGTGGTGGCGCTGGCGCGCGAGGCCGCGCTGCCGAGCCGGCCCATGAACGGGATGCCCAGCACGGTGGACTCGGCCGTCGCCATGCGCAGGCAGTACAGCGCGGTCCAGGCGGTCAGCAGATCGGGCCAGCTGGTGTCCAGGGCCTGGGCCTTGGCCAGCAGCGCGCTGCGCAGATCGGCGGCGAGCGGCAGGCTCTGGCGGTGGCAGCCGTGGGCCGCGTGGGCTCTGCCGGCGGCCAGGCCTGCCACCTCGGGCATGGGCGTGAACGCGTCGTGCCAGTAGGCGGCGTCCTGGGCGCGCCTGGGCGAGGTGCGGTAGGCCGCGTCCTCGGCCACGAGCTGCGCGAACGGGGCCAGCGGCTGGCGCACGGGCGCCTGGGCCACGCGTTCGGCGTAGAGCTCGGCCAGGCGCTGGCTCCACAGCGCCATGCCGTAGCCGTCGCTGGCCAGGTGGTGGGCGCGCTGGTACCAGCAGTGCTGCTCGGGGGCCAGGCGGTATAGGCGCTGCACCGCGAGCGCATCGCGTGTGGGGTCCAGCGGCGTCTGCATGTCGGCGCCCATGGCGGCCAGCGCGCGCTCGGCGGCGTCGGCATGGCTGGACAGGTCGACGGTCTGCAGGGCCGGGCGGCGCGCGGGGTCCAGCCATTGCTGCGGGCCTTGCGGCGTGTCGCGCAGCGCGAGTGCCAGCGACTCGCACTCGGCCGCGGCCTGCTCGGCGGCGGCCGTGAAGGCCGCGACATCGAGCGGGCCGGTGATCCACAGCGCGTGGCCGCAGTTGAAACTGGGATTGGCGGGGTCCAGCTGCTGCGCGTACCACAGGCCGTTCTGGGCTTCGGTCAGCGGCAGCGGGTTGGCCCGCGGGTCATCAACGGTGAGGGTCATTCGAACCAGGGTCGGAAAGCAGGGCGATCGTGCAGCGGCCGGAGCGGCCGCCAGGGTTCGCAATCGAGAATTATTACTATTTCCTATGTCCGCAGTGTGCCGGATCGTGGTGCTTGCCACAGTGCGCCATCGACGGCCATCAGCGTTGCCGCAAGGGTTTTCACGCAGGCAGCTGCACGGCCGCCTGCAGCCCGCCCTCGGGCCGGTTGCGCAGGCTCAGGCTGCCGCCGTGCGCGCGGATGCAGGAGCGCGCGATGGCCAGGCCCAGCCCCACGCTGCCACCGGACTGCTGGCGCGCGGGATCCAGCCGCACGAAGGGCTCGAACGCACGCTCCAGCATGTCCGGCGGGATGCCCGGGCCGTCGTCGTCGACCCAGATGCTGGCGCCGTGCGGCGCTGCGCCGGGCGCCAGCCGCACGCGCACCTCGCCGTAGCGTGCCGCGTTCTCGACCAGGTTGGCCAGCGCGCGCTTGAGGCCCAGCGGGCGGCAGGCGCAGGGCAGGGGGGCGGGCCTGTCCCAGGCCACCTGGCGTCCCAGCGCGCGCTGGGACGCCACGACCTCGTCCACGAGCTGGGCCAGGTCCAGCGACACGCTGGGCTCGCGGTCCTGCGCATGCTCGTCGCGCGCGAAGCGCAGCGTTTCCTCCATCATCTGCGACATCTCGTCCAGCGTCTGCACCATGCCTTCGCGCAGCTCGGCGTCGTCGATGAGTTCGGCGCGGATGCGCAGCGAGGTCAGCGGCGTGCGCAGGTCGTGGCCGATGGCGGCCAGCATGCGCGTGCGCTCGTCCACGTTGCGCGTGAGGCTGTCCTGCATGCGGTTGAAGGCGGCCGTGATCTCGCGCACTT
>DATKFT010000163.1:0-15018 GCA_035544335.1 Pseudorhodoferax sp. | reverse complement strand
TGCAGCGCATGGATCAGCACATGGAATGCGCGCCTCGGCCACGCGAGCGCTGGGCGATGAGCACCAGCGTGGCAAGGCGCGCCATAGTGTGGCCAGCATGCTGGCGCAACACTTGTATGGCCTATGGCCGAGGCTGGTCCGATGTCCGCGACCACAATGCGTGCGGACGTGGCGATGCAGACGGCCGTCGCGCGCGATGAGGCGCTTGCCAACGCGCCCACACTCAGCCGCCTGGAGATGGCGGCGACGCCTGCCCGGACCTTGTCGTTGCATGGTATGGCTGTTCATCCGTGTTCCTGTCCTGAGTTGCGATGACGTGGTCACCACAGCTTCCCAGTCAGGGGCTGATGAGAACAGCCTATTGAGAATTCCCAACTAGCGTGCGGCAGGCTTCTCAGCTCCGCTTGTCATGCACACAGTACTGCATGCTGACCACACCGGATTGGTAGTTCAGTTTCTCGCTGACGTCGTCGCTCACGCGATTTATCGCCTGAGCGCAGCCGCAGGTGGTACTGGCCGGCCCTTGGCGTACCTCGCGCCGCGACAAGATGTGGTATTCGACACCTCAATGCAGCCGACGCGCCAGCCGCATCGACGGTGCTTCGAGAACTTTGAACCAGATGTAGCTGATTAGCACAATGACGACAGGTATCGACAGCGCAGCGGGCAAAGCCAGTGAAGGATTGATCTGTGCTGCCTCAGGAACGAGCAGTGCAAGCACGCCGAGTAGCGGGCCGTGCAACAAGTAGAGGCTGTAGGAACTGTCGCCGATTCGCACCAGCCAGGTCGGTGCTCGCCTGCGCGTGTGCGGCAGCGCCAGCGCAACCAGCAACCCGCCCAGGCCGTCTATCCCGAAGGTGGCCGCTCGCATGAAGGCGACGTGATCGAACTGTGGTGCGGTCGTGCCGATCGCCAGGCCCATGAGCGCGCAGCCGATCCCACCCATCACCCACTGGCTGGCATTGTCAGAGGTGAACAATGGCCTTCTGTCGGCCTCGTTCGAGTGCCGGACATGCGACACCAAGGCGCCGGCCATAAATTCGATGGCGTAGCCATTCAGAAGGAAACGCCCGGGCATGCCCCCGCTGTAGACCAGCTCGCGTTGCGTCATCAGCCACCAAGCGTTCCATCCGATGATGGCGGCCGCCACCGCCAGTATCAAGTGCGGCTGTCGCCGTGTCGGCGCGAGCATTAGGATTCCGAGCAGCAGGTAGAAGTACAGCTCGAAAGTCAGCGACCAAGCGACCGGCAGCAGATTCTTGGAGAGATCCTGCCTGATCAGCAGGACGCTGCGCCAGGCCACACCCGGCTCCGGAGCTGGAACTTCGTGCACATACTGTGCGATCACCACTGCCAAGATCAATGCTGGCCAGTACGCCAGATAGATGCGCGCCGCGCGCCGCAGAGCGTACGTGCGCAAGGCTGCGCCGCTGCGCAACTCGCGGGTGGCATGGTGGACCACGAACCCGCTGAGCACGAAGAACACATCGACGCCAGCAAAACCCCAGTGCAGAACGGGTTGCAGCCAAGCCAGCCCAGGCACATGGGACCAGTAGATGTTCAGATGAAAAAACAGGACCATCATGGCCGCGATGGCGCGCAATGCCTGCAGCCATTCGAAGCGGTCGTTCTCAATCGGGCGCACGCGGGACGGACTCACCCCGCGCTCTGCAGCGCCAGCCCCGCATGCTCGCGCAGCGGATGGAAGTGGATCTTGGGGAAGCGCTCCTGCGCCAACCGCACGTCGTAGGGCGAGGTGCACAGGTAGGCCAGCGTGTTGGCCGCGTCGCGCGCCATGCGCAGCGGGTAGGCCGTCTCGAACGTGCGCAGCTCCGCGGGTGTGTCCGCCGTGATCCAGCGCGCGCCCGTGTACTGGCAGCCTTCCAGTCGGATCTCGCAGTCGTACTCGGTGTTGAGCCGGTGCTGCACGACCTCGAACTGCAGCTGGCCCACGGCGCCCAGCAGCATGTTGCCGCCGGCCTCGGGCCTGAAGACCTGGATCGCGCCCTCCTCGCCGAGCTGCATGAGGCCTTGCTGCAGCTGCTTGGTGCGCAGCGGGTTCTTGAGCACCACGGTCATGAACATTTCAGGTGCGAAGAAGGGCAGGCCCGTGAACTGCAGGTTGGCGCCGTCGGTGATGGTGTCGCCCAGTTGCACGCCGCCGTGCGTCGTGAAGCCGATGATGTCGCCCGCGTAGGCTTCCTCGACCGCCTCGCGGCGCTGGCTCATGAAGGTGACCACGCTGGTCGGGCGCAGCTCCTTGTTGGTACGCTGCACCTTCATCTTCATGCCGGGCTGGTACTTGCCCGAGGCCACGCGCACGAAAGCGATGCGGTCGCGGTGGTTGGCATCCATGTTGGCCTGCACCTTGAACACCACGCCCGAGAAGCCATCGTCCTCGGGCTGGATGGTCTTCTCGACCGGCTGTTTGTTGACCTGCAGCGTGCTCTTGCGCGGGCCGGGCGGCGGCGACATGTCGACCACGGCGTCCAGCACCTCCATCACCCCGAAGTTGTTCACGCCCGAGCCGAAGAACACGGGCGTGAGCTTGCCGGCCAGGAAGGCCGCGTGGTCCCAGGCGGCCGAGGCGCCCTGGGCCAGCTCCATGCTCTCCAGCGCATCGTCGAAGGCCTGGCCGAAGCGTGCACGCAGCCTGTCGGCCTCGGCCAGCGGGATGGTCTCGAAGTCCTCGGGCCGGCGGTCGCTGCCGGACTGGAACACGGTCATGCTCTGCGTGCGCAGGTTGATGATGCCGCCGAAGCTCTTGCCCTGGCCCACGGGCCAGGTGATGGGGCAGCAGGGCATGCCGAGTTCACGCTCGACCTCGTCCATGATGTCCAGCGGGTCGCGCACCTCGCGGTCCATCTTGTTGACGAAGGTGATGATGGGCGTGTCGCGCTGGCGGCAGACCTCGATCAGGCGGCGGGTTTGTGCTTCCACACCGTTGGCTGCGTCGATCACCATCAGCGCCGAGTCCACGGCGGTGAGCACGCGGTAGGTGTCTTCCGAGAAGTCCTTGTGGCCGGGCGTGTCCAGCAGGTTGATGACGTGGTCGCGGTAGACCATCTGCATCACGGAGGAGGCCACCGAGATGCCGCGCTGCTTTTCGATCTCCATCCAGTCGGAGGTCGCGTGGCGGCTGGCCTTGCGGCCCTTGACCGCGCCCGCGATCTGGATCGCGCCGGAGAACAGCAGCAGCTTTTCCGTCAAGGTCGTCTTGCCGGCGTCGGGGTGGGAAATGATGGCGAAGGTGCGGCGGCGCCGGGTTTCGGAGGCGAAGGACAAAGCGCGGTTCCAGGTGAAAGGGCGGTGCGCGCAGCCGCGCAGCCAGGGGGAAAGGCGGTATTTTCGGGCAAACGGCGCGGCCGGCGCTACGGCCGGCCCTGCGCGGGCACTCAGTTCGCGCAGCGGCCGTCGACCGGCGTCGAGCCATCACGGCACTCGGTCAGCACCGGCGTGGTGGGGCGGGGGATGGCGGTGGCCGGCGCGTCCTGCGCCAGGTAGACGATCTTCTTGCGTCCCAGGTCGCAGCTGCCGACGGTCCGACCCGGGGCCGCGGCGTCGACCGCCACGACGGTGACGCTGGGCTGGGCAACGCCTGCGGCGCGGATGCGCGCCTCGATGTCGGCGCGCAGCGCCTCGCAGTTGTCGGCGGCCATGGCCGGTCCGGCCAAGGCCGTGGCCAGCAGGCCGGCCAGGGGAATGCTGCAGAGCTTCATGTGCCGAAGTGTCGCATCGCCTAGCGCGTGCCATCGCATGCCCGCGTGTGGCCGCGGTTCGTGGGGGCTTGTCGCCTGCGCCCTGGCGCGGCAGCAAGAATGGCGGCTTGTTCCAGGAGGGTTGCGATGCTGCGGATGGGAATCTTGTCTGTGCTGTTGGCTGCGCTGGCCGTGTTGCCCGCTTGTGCGCCCGTGCGCGCGCCGGCCGTGGCCTACACCTGCGAGGGCGGCGTGCGCCTGGACGTGCAGTTCGAACCCGAGCGCGCGCAGGCTCTGCTGCCCGACGGCCGGACCGTGCGGCTCGTGCAGCAGGTCAGCGCTTCGGGCTTCTGGTACGCAGGCGAGGGCCATGTGCTGCGCGGCAAGGGCCGCGAGGCGCAATGGACGGTGGGCGAGGCGGCGCCGCTGGCCTGCCTGGCGCTCGGTCCCTGAGCGCGTGAGCGGCGCCTGATCAGATCAGGTTGCGCATGGCTTGCGCGGTCTCGCGCAGCACGGGCAGCACGCGGGCGACCGCGTCCTCGCTGCTCTCGTGGCCCATGGGCATGGTGATGTTGAGTGCGCCGACCAGGGCGCCATGCCGGTCGCGCAGCGGCACGGCGATGCCCCGCGCATTGAGGTCCAACTGCTGCTCCGACAGCGCCCAGCCCTGGGCCCGGATGCGCGCGAACTCCAGCCGCAGCCGGTCCTTGTTGGCAATCGTGTGCGAGGTGAACACCCGTATCGCATGGGTTTGCAGCCAGTGCTCGGCCTCGGCGTCGGGCCGCAGCGCCAGCATCAGCATCCCGGAGGCCGTCACCTCGGCCGGCGCGCGCGCGCCCAGCACGTAGCCGGTGTTCATGCTGCGGTTGGGGCCGTTGCGCGCGATGTAGACCACGTCGTCGCCGTCCAGCACGGCCAGGTAGGCCGTCTCGTGCGTGCCGGCCGCCACCCGCTGCAAAAAGGGTTGCACCACGCGCGGCAGCCGTGCCGACTCGAGGTAGGACTGGCCCAGCCGCAGCACCCGCGGCGTGAGCCAGAACATCTTGCCGTCGCCGGCCACGTAGCCCAGGTGCTGCAGCGTGAGCAGATAGCGCCGCGCCGCGGTGCGTGTCATGCCGGTGCGCTGGCCGATCTCGCTGGCCGTCATGCGCGGATGGGCATCGTCGAAGGATTCGACGATGCCCAGGCCCCGTTCCAGGCCGGCGATCCAGTCGCGCCGGTCCAGGCCGGGGGGCGTATCGTCGGCGGAGGTTGCGGTGCTCACTAGGTGAAACCCTTGGTCTGATCGATCATCGTACTCAATTGTTCGATTATCGTTCGTTTGCGGATGCCGCAGGGGGAGCGAAACGAGGTTGACGTCCTTAGAGTGCAGGCCAGCGCCCACCATGCGCGATTGCCGAACAACTTCACGCTTTCAGGAGACGGTCATGAACCAAGCTTCCTCCACTTTGGAACCGCAAGGGCGGCACCAGTCCAAGAAGGCCGCTGCCAGCGGCTGGATCGGCTCGGCGCTGGAGTACTACGACTTTTTCATCTACGCCACCGCGGCGGCGCTGATCTTTCCGCAGATCTTCTTCCCCAAGGGCGACCCCGGCATCGCCATCATCGCCTCGCTGGCCACCTACGGCGTGGGCTACGTGGCCCGCCCCATCGGCGCCTTCGTGCTGGGCCACATCGGCGACACGCACGGGCGCAAGAAGGTGCTGGTCTGGTGCATGTTCCTGATGGGCTTTTCGACCATCGCCGTCGGCCTCCTGCCCACCTACGAGCAGATCGGCCTGTGGGCCCCGTTCCTGCTCGTGGTGTGCCGCCTGGTGCAGGGCTTTGCCGTGGCCGGCGAGATCTCCGGAGCCAGCTCGATGATTCTGGAGCATGCGCCGTTCGGGCGCCGCGGTTTCTTCGCCAGCTTCACGCTGCAGGGCGTGCAGGCCGGCCAGATCCTGGCCGCTGCCGTGTTCCTGCCGCTGGCGCACTACATGCCCGAGGAGGCCTTCAACACCTGGGGCTGGCGCATTCCGTTCCTGCTGTCCTTCATCGTGATCGTGGCCGGCTACATCATCCGGCGCGAGGTGGACGAGACCCCCGCCTTCACCGACAAGACCGAGCAGAAGCAGCGCGCGCGCTCGCCCATCGTCGATGCGTTCAAGTACAGCTGGCGCGACATGCTGCGCGTGGTGCTGATGGCGCTCATGAACGTGATCCCCGTGGTCGCCACCATCTTCGGCGCCGCCTACGCGGTGCAGCCGGCCTACGGCGTCAACTTCGCCAAGGACGTGTACCTGTGGATCCCGGTGATGGGCAACATCCTGGCCGTGCTCGTGATCCCCTTCGTCGGCAACCTGTCGGACCGCATCGGCCGCAAGCCGCCGCTGATCGTGGGCTCGCTGTTGGCCGGCCTGCTGGCCTTCGGCTACCTGTACGCCATCAGCATCCACAACGTCAGCTTGGCCATCGTCATGTCGCTGCTGATGTGGGGTGTGGTCTACCAGGGCTACAACGCGGTGTTCCCGAGCTTCTACCCCGAGCTGTTCCCCACGCGCACGCGGGTCTCGGCCATGGCCATCTCGCAGAACGTGGGCACGGCCATCACCGCCATGCTGCCCGCGCTGTTCACCGTCGTCGCCCCGCCCGGCGCACACAACATCTGGCTGACCGTGGGCGCCATCGCCTTCGGCATCACGGTCATCGCGGCCCTGGCCGCGGCCAGTGCGCGGGAGACCTACCGCGTCCACATGCAGGACCTGGGCCGGTCCGACGCCCAACCCGTGCCGCTGGCCGAGTACCACCGCATGCGCGAGCAGACCCTCGCCGCCAGCCGCACGGCGCACTGACAATACCGCCCTCCATGTCCGACCACTCCGCACGCCACGGCACCATGATCACCGGCAAGACCACTTTGATCGCCCACCTCGGCCACCCGACCGCCACCTTCAAGGCGCCGATGATCTACAACCCCTGGTTTGCGCAGCAGGGCATCGACGCCATGGTGGTGCCCATGGGTGTCACGGCCGAGGACTATGGCGTGTCGCTGCGCCAGATCATGCGCTTCACGAACCTGCGCGGCGCACTGGTCACGATGCCGCACAAGGTCGTCACGCTGGGCCTCGTCGACGAGGCCACGCCCACGGCGCGCATCGCCGGCGCCTGCAACGCGGTGCTCAAGCGCCCCGACGGCAGCCTGCTGGGCGACATGTTCGACGGCGCCGGCTTCGTGCGCGGCGTGCAGCGCAAGGGCCGCAGCTTCGCCGGCGCGCGCGTGCTGGTCTCGGGCGCCGGCGGCGTCGGCTCGGCCATCGCCGCGTCCATTGCCCAGGCCGGCGCGGCCGAGCTCGCACTGTTCGATGCCCGCCCGGCATCGGCCGAGGCGCTGGCCGACCGGCTGCGGCTGCACTATCCGGCGTTGCGGCTGCAGACCGGCAACAACGACCCGGCCGGGTTCGACATCGTCGTCAATGCCACGCCGCTGGGCATGGTCGACAGCGATCCGCTGCCGTTCGACGTGGCGCGCATCGCGCCCACCACCTTCGTCGGCGAGGTCGTCATGAAGACCGAAGTGACACCGCTGCTGCGTGCGGCCATGGACAAGGGCTGCGCCGTGCAGGTCGGTACCGACATGCTGTTCGAGCAGATCCCGGCCTACCTGGAGTTCTTCGGCTTCGGCACGACCACGGCCGAGGCGCTGCGCGCCGTGGCGCAGCTGCGCTATTGAAATGAAACCACCCCGTTTGGCTGGTCCACGGCGTGTCGCCATGCCATTGCCTTCGAGCGGGCGCAGCTTGCAGCCGGGCACCCTGGAACTGGCGCCATGAACGTCTTCGAGAGTGCGCTGTCCACCTCCGAGGCCCTGGCCGCTTTCAGCGCACGGGGTGTGGTGGCGGCCATGCTGCGTTTCGAGGCGGCGCTGGCCCAGGCGCAGGCCGACGAAGGGCTGGTCCCCCAGGCGGCGGCGCGCTCCATTGTGGACAGCTGCCGTGTCGAGCTGTTCGACGTCGAGAAGATCGTGCGCGACAGCAGCCGGGCCGGCAGTGTGGCGATTCCGCTCATCAAGGCCTTGCGCGAGGCCGTGGGCCTGTTCAATCCCGAAGCCGTCGTCTGGACGCATTTCGGCAGCACGAGCCAGGATGCGATCGACACCGCGCTGGTGCTGGCCACGCGCGATGCGCTGGACCTCGTCGAGACCGATCTGGCGCGCAGCATCCAGGCCTTGCTGGCGCTGGCCGAGCGGCATGCGGGCACACCCATGCTGGCGCGCACGCTGATGCAGCCGGCTTCGGTGACCAGCCTGGGCTTCAAGTGCCTGGACTGGGTGGCGCCGCTGGTGCGCGGGCGCGCACGCCTGCGCCAGGCGGCGCAGCAGGCGCTGCAGCTGCAGCTGGGCGGCGGCGTCGGCACGCTGGCGCAGATGCAGGCCGATGCGCAGCGCACGGCCGCCGTGCGTGCGCGCGTGGCGGCCGCACTGGGGCTGCGCGACGCGGGCGGCGCCTGGCACACGCAGCGCGACGACTGGGTGGCGCTGGGCTGCGCGCTGGGCCTTGTGAGCGGCAGCCTGGGCAAGCTGGCGGCCGACCTGTCCCTGCTCGGCCAGCACGAGGTGGGCGAAGTCATGGAGCCGGCCGAGGCCGGCCGTGGCAGCTCCTCGGTCATGCCGCACAAGCGCAATCCCGTGGCCTCGATGGTGGCCCTGGCGGCGGCCCAGCGCGTGCCGCAGCGCGTCGCCGGCTTGCTGGCCGGCATGGTGCAGCAGCACGAGCGCGCACTCGGCCCCTGGCAGGCCGAACTGGCGGAGTGGCCGGCGCTGTGGATGGCCGCCCACGGTGGTCTGCGCGCGCTGGCCATGGCCTTGCCGGGCCTGCGTGTGGACACCGCCCGCATGCAGGCCAACATCGACAGCGTGTGCGCCGAGCTGCCGGCGCAGACCGTGCAGGAATGGTTCGCGCCGGCGCTGGCCGAGGCGGCCGGCGCACAGGCGCGCCAGCGGCTGGCCGAACTCAGGCGCGTGCTTGCTGACTGAACCAGGTTTCGAACTGCGCGGCCGGCATGGCTTGCGCGAACAGGAAGCCCTGCCCGTAGTCGCAGCCCGCCTCGGCCAGCAGGTCGCGCTGCTGCGGCGTCTCCACCCCCTCGGCGATGACCGAGATGCCGAGCTGGTGGGCCATCACGATCATGGCCTTGCACAGGGCCAGGTCCTTGGAGTGGGGCGCCAGGCGGGCGATGAAGGACTGGTCGATCTTGATGAAGTCGATGTCGTACTGCTGCAGGTAGGACAGTGCGGAGTAGCCGGTGCCGAAGTCGTCCAGTGACACGCCCAGGCCTGCCGATCGCAGCGCCAGCAGATGGTCCGCAACCGTGTCGCTGGGGTCGAGCAGCAGGCTTTCGGTGATCTCCACGGCCACCGCGTTGCGGGGCAGCCGCAGCGCCGCCACTTCGCGCAGCCATTCCAGGCGCTCCGCGTCGGCACGGTAGAACTGCACGGGCGACTTGTTCACGCTGATCTGGAACTGCGGGTCCAGCCGTGTGCGCCACTGCTGCGTCTGGCGTGCGGCTTCTCGAAAGACCCAATCGCCGATCTGCACGATCAGGCCGTTGGCCTCGGCGATCGGAACGAAGTCCGCAGGCCCCATGCGTCCGCGCTGCGGATGCTGCCAGCGCAGCAGGGCTTCCGCCTTGCGGACGCTGCCCGTGGCCAGTGCCACGATGGGCTGGTACTCGACCTGCAGCTGGCGCCCCGGCAGTGCGCCATGCAGGTCGTTGGCGATGCGCGCGCGCAGCTGCGCGCCTTCCTGCAGCGCGCGCGTGAAGTAGCCAAAGCGGTTGCGGCCGCCGTCCTTGGCCACGTACAGCGCCTGGTCCGCCTGGCGCAGCAGGTCGTCCACGCTGTGGCCGTCGCCGGGGTAGTAGGTGATGCCGATGCTGGCGGTGACGAAGGCGTGTTCATCGCCGAAATGGAAGGCGCGCGCCATCTCGCGCAGGATGGCCTGCACGATGCGCTCGACCTCGCGCGTGCTGCGCAGGTTGGGCAGCACCACGGTGAATTCGTCGCCACCCATGCGTGCCACGGTGTCGGAGGCGCGCACGCAGCGCTGCAGGCGCTGCGCGGCCTCTACCAGCAGGCGGTCGCCGCCTTCGTGGCCCAGCGTGTCGTTGACGGCCTTGAAATGGTCCAGGTCGATGAACAGCAGGGCCAGCTGCAGCCGCTCGCGGTCGCAGCGCAGCATGTGCTGGCTCAAGCGGTCGCGCAGCATGCGGCGGTTGGGCAGCCCGGTCAGCGCGTCGTAGTTGGCCTGGTGCCAGATCAGGGCTTCGGCCTCCTTGCGCTGCGTGATGTCGGTGTGGGTGCCGACCATGCGCAAAGGCTGGCCCTGCGCATCGCGGCTGATCACCATGCCGCGCGTGAGAATCCATTTCCAGGCGCCGCTGGCGCACAGCACGCGGTGCTCGTTCACGTAGCTGGGTGTGTGGCCATCGAGATGGGCCTGGCGGTCGCGCAGCATCTGGACCTTGTCGTCCGGGTGCGTGCGCTGGTCCATGCCGAGCGGCGACACGCGGGGGTCACGCTCGGAAAAACCATACATCTCCAGGCAGCGGGGCGACATGGCGGCCACGCCCTTGGCAATGTCCCAGTCCCAGACGCCGTCGCCCGTGCTCTCCAGCGCCAGCTTCCAGATCTCGTCGCGCCGGCGCAGCTCGGCCTCGGAGCGCACGCGGTCGGTGATCTCCTCCACCGTGCCCTCGTAGAACAGGATGCTGCCCGCTGCATCGCGCACCAAATGCGCGTTTTCGCTGACCCAGATGCGCTCGCGCGGCCTGTGCCGGTAGACCTCCGAGACGAAGCCGCGCACATAGCCCTGGCGCTCGAGCAGCGCGCGGAACGCCTCGCGCCGGATGGAATCGACGTACCACGCACGGCCGATGTCCTGCATCGCGGCCAGCAGCGCCGCTTCCGTGGTGTAGCCGTTGAGCCGCACCAGGGCCGGGTTGGCGCGGATCTGGCGGCCGTCGGGTGTGGAGCGGTAGGCGCCGATCGGCAGGAAGTCGAACAGGGACGAGAAGTCGGCCTGCGCTGCCGTCTGGTGCGAGAAGGGGGATGGCGGCTGGCCGGAGGGGGCGTGGGCGTCCATGCGGTGGCAGGCTCCTGGCTCGGGCGCTTCCGGATTGGAACTGCCAACTATCGCATGGCAGGGCCGGCGCCCACCCGGAAAAATGTCCGGGATTGGCCGTTTGTTTGGGCCTGGCCTCAGTGCGGCAAGGCCATGCGCTCGCAGACGAAATCGTGCAGCGCATCCGCCGGCATGGGCCTGGCGAACAGGTAGCCCTGCAGCCGGTCGCAAGCGTGGCGGGCCAGGAAATCGTGCTGGCCGGGCGTCTCCACCCCTTCGGCGACGATGTCCAGACCCAGCGTGTGCGCCAGCCCGATCGTCGCCGTGCACAGCGTGCCGCCATGTGCATCGGTGCCGATGCCGTGCACGAACGAGCGGTCCAGCTTGAGCGCGTGGATCGGCAGCCGCGTGAGGTAGCTCAGCGAGGAGTAGCCGGTGCCGAAATCGTCGATCAGCAGGCGCACGCCCAGCTGGCGCAGCGCGCGCAGCATGCCGATCGAGGTTTCGGGCTTGGCCATCGCGGCGGACTCCGTGATCTCCAGCTCCAGGTCCGAACCGTCCAGTCCATGGCGGTCCAGTGTCAGCATCACGTGCGAGAGCAGGGCCTTGGAGCGCAGCTCGTGGGCGGAGACGTTGACCGCCACGGTCATGCGCGGCAGCCCCGCGGCGCGCCAGGCCGCCAGCTGGCGGCAGGCCTCGTCGAGTACCCAGGCGCCCAGTCGGACGATCAGGCCGCCTTCCTCGGCGACGGGGATGAACTCGTCGGGCGGGATGTAGCGCCCGTCGTCGCTGCGCCAGCGCAACAGCGCTTCCACGCCGGTGATTTTCCCCGTGCGGCCGTCGAACTGCGGCTGGTAGTGCAGCTCCAGCGCGCGCGCCTCGAAGGCCATGCGCAGCGCATGGTCCAGTGCCAGCTTCCGCGCGCCGGGGGGCTGTACCGAGGGCATGTAGACCTGCAGGTGTCCGCGGCCGCCACCTTTGGCGTGGTGCATGGCCGACTCCGCGTTGCGCAGCAGGCTGGCGCCGTCGGTGCCGTGGTCGGGAAACATGGCCATGCCGACGCAGGCACTGGCGTGCAGGTCGGCGCTGTCGATGCGGTAGCGCCCGCTGACGGCGGCCAGCAGCTGGCCGGCTTCCCATTGCGCCGTGGCCAGGTCTTCGCACAGCGGCAGGACCACGCAGAACGCATCACCGCCCAGGCGCGCACCGATGCTGCCTGTGCCGAGCCGCGGGCGCAGGCGCTGCGCCACGCTGGCCAGCAGCAGCTCGCCCGCTGCATGCCCCAGCGTCTTGTTGACGGCCTTGAAGTTGTCCAGGTCCAGCACGAGCACGGCCAGGCGGGTCCCTTGCGCGCTGGCGAGCGCCACGCAGGACGCCAGTGCCGCGAGCAGCCCCGCGCGGTCCAGCAGTCCGGTCAGGCGGTCGCGCTGTGTTGCACCCGCTGCGTGTGCCAAGGCATCTGCGGGCAGGTGGGGCGCGGGGGCGAGCCGCACGATGCGCAGGCCGGTGCCGGGTGCGGCATGCAGGCTGATGCCGCAGCTGAGCGTCTGCCCCTCCCGCCCGCGCATGCGTGCCTGGCCCTGTCCCACGCCTGCCTGCTGCAGGCCGCGGCGGATGCGGGCCAGCTCCGTGCGGCAGGCCTGCGTGCAGAGCAGCTGCCGCGCGTCACGCCCCAGCAGTTCCTGGGCCGGGTATCCGAAGGCCTCGGTGAAGGCGGCGTTGGCGGCGCGGATGCGGTGCCGCGCGTCCGTGACCAGGGCCGGTTCCGGCCACAGCGCGAGCACGGCGCGCGCGAGCGCAGCGTCCGGCCCGTCGTCCCGGTGCGCCGACCCTGTCATCGGCGGCTGCATCCCGTCCTCTCAGAAGGACGCCCAGTCGGCGTCCTCGCTCTTGCGCGGTGCGGGTGCCGCAAGCCCTGGGGCCGACGGCGGTGCCGCCGCGGCGGGGGCCGTGCGCAGCGCGCTCGGCTGGGCCTGCGCGTCCCAGTTCAGCTTGAACACGCTGACGGCCTGCACCAGCCGGCTGGCCTGCTGGTTCAGGCTGTCGGCCGCGGCGGCCGACTCTTCCACGAGCGCGGCGTTCTGCTGCGTCACCTGGTCCAGCTGCGTGACGGCCTCGCCGACCTGTCCGATGCCCGAGGACTGCTCGCTCGTTGCCGCGCTGATCTCGCCGATCAGGTCGGCCACGCGTTTGACCTGGCTCACGATGTCGGCCATGGTGCTGCCCGCGTCATCCACCAGGCGCGTGCCGGCCTCCACGCGTTCCACGCTGGCACCGATCAGCGCCTTGATCTCCTTGGCGGCTTCGGCCGAGCGGCCGGCCAGGCTGCGCACCTCGCTGGCCACGACCGCGAAACCGCGCCCCTGTTCACCGGCCCGCGCGGCTTCGACGGCGGCGTTCAGGGCCAGGATGTTGGTCTGGAAGGCGATGCCGTCGATCACACCGATGATGTCGCCGATCTTGCGCGAGCTGTCGGTGATCTGCTGCATGGTGGTCACGACCTCGCCGACCACCTTGCCGCCGCGGGCCGCGACCTCGCTGGCCGAGCTGGCCAGTTGCGAGGCCTGGCGTGCGGTTTCCGCGTTGGCCTGCACCGTCGAGGTGAGTTCCTCCATCGAGGCAGCGGTCTCCTCGAGGTTGCTGGCCTGCTCTTCCGTGCGCTGGCTCAGATCGGCATTGCCGGTGGCGATCTGCGTCGCACCCGTGGAGATGCTGTCGCTGCTGGCCCGGACCTGGGACACCACGCGCACCAGCTCGGTGTTCATGGCCTGCAAGGCGGACAGCAGCTGACCCGTCTCATCGCTGCCCGTGACATCGACGCGCGAGGTCAGGTCGCCGGCGGCCACCGTCTGTGCCACGCGCACGGCCTGCGCGATCGGATGCGTGATGCCGACCGTCAGGCGCCATGCGATCAGCGCACCCAGCACCAGCGCCACCAGGCTGACGCCGATCACGATGGAGCGCGCGGCGGTGTAGGCCGCTCCTGCCTCGACCGCGGCTTCGGCATTGAGCTTCTCCTCGAACTCCACGAGCGCGTTGACCGCCGCCAGCCAGGCGGTCTGCGCCTTGGACAGCTCGGTCACGAGTGCGCGCGTGGCCTCTTCCGTCTTGTTGGCCAGTCCCAGTTCGACCACGCGGCCCATGGCGACCAGCGAGAGCTCGCGCGCCTCGCGGGTCTTGGCCAGCAGGCTGCGCTCGTCATCGGTGGTCTCGGCGCTGCGCGTGAAGCTGTTCTGCAGGTTCTGCTCGGCGGCCTCGTAGGCGGCGCGCGCGACCTTCAGGCGTTCGACCTCGGCCTGCATCTGGCCATCCTCGGTGAACAGCACGATGTTGCGCACCCAGATGCTGGTCTGGTAGATCGCGTTGCGCATGTTGGCCGCCTGCTGGGCCTGGTAGCTGTTGACCTTGACGATCTGGTCGAGTTGGCCCTGGATGTCGCCCATGCGGCTGACGCCCAGCGCCGCGACGACCAGCAGCAATGCCAGCAGGCTGGCGAATCCCAGGCTCAGCCGGGTTCCGATCTTCATGTTCTTCATGTTGTGGAGTGGGGTGTTGGAGATGTCGAACGCGTGGCGCACCGCCGCGGGCGGGGCAGGGTCGGGCCAGGGCCGGGCTTATGCCAACGCCGGCTCCGCTGCGCCCAGCATGGCCTGCATGTCCAGCAGGATCAGCATGCGTTCGCTGCCGCCTTGCTGCACGGTGCCGATGCCCACGATGTGCGTGGCCTGCGTGTGCTGCGCCACGGCGGGGGCTGGCCGGATCTGCGCCGACCCGAGTTCGACCACATCGGACACGGAGTCCACCACGATGGCGGTGACACGGTCGGCCAGGGTCAACACGATGGTGACGGTGATGTCGTCGTAGCGCGGCGCAGACAGGCCGAGCTTGAGCCGCATGTCGGTGACCGGCACGATGGTGCCGCGCAGGTTCAGCACGCCCAGCATCTCGCTGGGTGCATTGGCGATGTGCGTCGGCACGGTGTAGCCGCGGATCTCCTGCACGCCCAGGATGTCGATGCCGTATTCCTCGGCGCCGAGCCGAAAGCTCAGGAATTTGCGGGCTGTGGCCGTGGTGGCGGCCTGGTGCGTGTCGAGCATGTTGCGTAGCGAAAGAGGTGTGCCAATTTGTCTCGGCGACGAGTCTCCAGCGCCCCATGGCCGTCGGCCTAGGTAGGACTACCTGTTGTCCTTAGCGGTTTGCGCGATTGACGTGGCACCGCGCCC
>DATKFT010000162.1:0-1943 GCA_035544335.1 Pseudorhodoferax sp. | reverse complement strand
TCGCTGCTGCGCCAAAAGCGCTCGAAGATGCGCGGCAGGTCCTCGGGCGGCACGCCACGGCCCTGGTCCAGCACCGAAAAGCCCAGGCCGCAGGCCTTCACGGTGACGTTGGCGCCCTGCGGGCTGTGCTGCACGGCGTTCTCGATCAGGTTCTTGAGCAGCACGAACAGCGCGCCCCGGTCGGCACGCCAGGCAGGCGAGCCGTCCTTGACTTCGCAGTGGATGTGCACGCCGCATTTTTCGGAGGCGCGGGCCATGAAGTCGCAGACCTCGCCAATGATGTCGGCCGGCGCAATGTCTTCCATGCGGTAGCGCTGGTGTTCGCAGACCTCGGCCAGGTGCAGCAGCTGCTGGACCTGGCGGGCCATGTGGTCCACGTCCTTGAGCAGCTCGGGGCTGCGCCGGTCCTCGGGCTCCAGCTCGATCTGCACGCGCATCAGGGCCAGCGGCGTCTTGAGCTCATGCGCGGCCATGGACAGGAATTCCTGCTGGTTCCTGAAGCCGGCCTGCAGCCGGTCCAGCACGTGGTTGAAGGCCTCGACCAGAGGCGCGAACTCGCGCGGCAGGTCCTTGGGCTGCAGGCGCGTGCCCAGGGTCTGCGGGGTGATGCGCTGCGCATCCTGCGCGGCCACGCCCAGCGGCCTGAGCATGCGCTGCAGCGTGCGGTGCGTGGAGAACAGGAACACGACCAGGAAGACCACGCCGATGGCCACCATGCCGCGCCACAGCGCGGGCAGGCCCACCGATTCGCGCAGCCAGTCCACCATGCGGTCGCTGACGGCTATCTGCACGTGCCACGTCGTGCCGTCGTGGACCAGCGTGGCCGTGCCCGCGCGCATGACCACGCCGCCGCGCTCGTAGGCAAAGGCCTTGAGCTCGGGGTCGAAGCCCCGGCCGGTCTGCGTCAGCGGCTGCATTTCGCCGTTGGGGGCGAAAACCACGCGGCCGCGGGCGTCGGTGATGCGCAGCTGCATTTCCTCGCCCAGGCTGGTCAGCATCCAGGCCTTGAGTTCACGCTCGCTGAAACCCTGGGGCACGCCCTTGGCATCGAAGCTCACCCATTCGGCCAGCTTCTCGGCCGCATGCCCCATGCCGCGCTGCAGCGCATAGCTGTCGAAAGGCTTGGCGACGAGGATCACCAGCGCGCCGACCAGCAGCGCGCTGAACACCATGCTCAACCCATAGACGGCCAGCAGCCGCGAGCGCAGGCTACCGGGCCAGCAAAGGTTCGCGAAGCGCATAGCCCTGACCCCGGATGTTGACGATTTCCATGCACGAGCCGGCCGCGGCCAGCTTGCGGCGCAGCCGGTGCAGGGCCACATCGAGGGCGTTGGGCGTGACCACGCTGCTCATGCCCCAGGCCGCCGCCTCCAGCGTGGAGCGGCGCACCGTGGCGCCGGCCTTGCGCACCAGGCTGAGCATGATCTGCAGCTCCGCCGGCGGCAGCGCGATGGCCGAGCCCGCGCAGTGCATGCAGGCCTGCTGCGGGTTGATGCTGATGTCGCCCAGCTGCGGCGCCAGCTCCTGCACCAGGGCCGGGCGGCGCAGCAGGGCGCGCACGCGGGCAATCAGCTCTTCCATGGGAAAGGGCTTGGTCAGGTAGTCGTCGGCACCGGCTTCCAGGCCGCCCACGCGGTCGCTGAGCGCGTCACGGGCCGTGAGCATCAGGCAGGGCGTGGAGCGGCCCGCGGCGCGCAGGCGCTGCACCAGTTGCAGGCCGTCGCCATCGGGCAGGCCGCGGTCGATGACGATGACGCCGTAGTCGATGTCCTGCAGGGCCAGCCAGGCCGTGGAGATCTGGTGGAAGACATCGGTCTCTATGCCGGAGTTGGCCAGCGAGCGGCTGACCAGCGTGGCCAGCCTGGCATGGTCCTCAATTAATGCGATGCGATTCATGGTTTCCGTCGTTGCCGCACAGGGACAGCAGATGCTCCCTGATCCCG
>DATKFT010000161.1:0-14600 GCA_035544335.1 Pseudorhodoferax sp. | reverse complement strand
GCAGCATCGCGCTGAAACTGGCCAGCGAAGGCGCCCGCGTGGTCGTCAACGACCTGGACGCCGCGCCGGCCGATGAGGTCGCGGGCGAGATCCGCGCCGCCGGCGGCCAGGCCGCGGCCTTCGCCTGCAACGTGACCGACGCCGACTTCGGCCAGCGCATCGTCAAGACCGCGCTGGAGAAGTTCGGCAAGCTCGACATCATCGTCAACAACGCCGGCTACACCTGGGACAACGTGATCCAGAAGATGAGCGACGAACAGTGGGACGCCATCCTGGACTGCCACCTGAAGGCGCCGTTCAACCTGCTGCGAGCGGCCCAGCCCTACCTGCGCGAGGTCAGCAAGGCCGAGGCCGAGGCCGGCCGCGAGGTGTTCCGCAAGGTCGTCAACATCTCCTCGATCTCGGGCACCCAGGGCAACGCGGGCCAGACCAATTACGCCGCGGCCAAGGCCGGCGTGATGGGGCTGACCAAGGCGCTGGCCAAGGAATGGGGCCGCATGAAGGTCAACGTGAACTGCGTGGCCTTCGGCGCCATCGACACGCGGCTGACCCAGCCCACCACCGAGGACAAGACGGTGCAGGTCGAGGGCCGCGACATCAAGGTCGGCGTGCACCCGGACCGCATCGCCGCCGCCGGGCGCGACACCCCGCTGGGCCGCTTCGGCACGCCGGAAGAGGCGGCCGGCTCGGTCTACCTGTTCTGCATCCCCGAGTCGAACTACGTGACGGGCCAGACGCTGATCTGCGGCGGCGGACGCGGCGGCTTCTGAGTCCGGGCCGGCACGGCCCGGCCCACACCACCCACAGGAGACAAGAGCATGGGCACGACCCTTCCCCGCGCGGCGCGCCGCCGCACCCTGGCCTGGCTGTGTGCCGCCTGCTGCGGCGCTGCGTTGCCCGCCGCGGCGCAGACGGCCTACCCCGAGCGTCCCGTGCGCATCGTCTCGATCAGCAGCGCGGGCACGGGCGTGGACGACTTCACGCGCCTGGCCGCGAAGTACTTCAGCGAGCGGACCGGCAAGTCCTTCTTCGTGGAGAACCGGCCCGGCGCCAACGGCATCATCGCGACCGACCACGTGGCCAAGGCTGCGCCCGACGGCTACACCATCCTGCTGACGGCGGCCAGCGCGATCACAGCCAACCCGTACATGTACCGCAGCCTGCCCTACGACCCGAACAAGGACCTGGCCCCGATCGCACGCATGTCGGTGGTGCCCATCGTGGTCACGGTGCCGGCGCGCTCGCCGCACAGGAGCCTGGAGTCGCTGCTCCAGGCCGCGCGCGCCCAGCCCGGCAAGCTGAGCTACGGCACGAGCACGGCCGGCTACAAGGTCATGGTGGCCGCCATCAACGCGCTGGCCAAGGTGCAGGCCGTGGAGGTGCCGTACAAGGGCACGACCACGCTGCTGCCCGACCTGATGTCCGGCACGCTGGACTACGCGATGGTCGAGGTCTCGCAGGTCGTGCCGCAGGTGCAGGCCGGCAAGCTGCGGCCGCTGGCCGTGTCCAGCCCCGCGCGCGTGGCCGCGCTCGGCGACGTGCCCACGCTGTCCGAGCTGGGCCTGGGCGAGGCCACGCTGACCAGCTGGCTGGGCCTGTTCGCACCGGCCGCGACGCCGCCGGCCATCGTGCGCCAGCTGTCGGACCTGGCGCTGGAGTTCGTCGCCTCGGCCGAGGCCAGGGCGCATTTCGACCAGCGCGGCACGGCCGCCTACCCGGCCGCGCACGACAGCTTCCGCCAGGACATCGTGCAAGACCAGGCGCGCTGGAAGCACTACATCGCGGCCGCAGGCCTGCAGCCCGAATGATGCACACCGCCCCCCACACCCCTGCCACCCGCCACGTCGCCCACTGGCCCGCGGGGGTGCCGCACCAGCTCGCGGTGCCGGACCGCAACATCTTCACGCACCTGGAACGGCAGGCGCAGGCGACGCCGCAGCGCACCGCCATCGAGTACTACGGCCGGCCGGTCGACTACGCGAGCCTGCACGCGGCGGCGCTGCAGCTGGCCGGCTACCTGCAGCAGCGGCTGGGCGTGGCACACGGCGACCGCGTGCTGCTGCTCATGCAGAACTGCCCGCAGTTCGTGGCGGCCTACTACGCCGTGCTGCGCTGCGGCGCGGTGGTCGTCGCGATGAACGCCATGAGCACGCCCGAGGAGCTGGCCTACTACGCCGCGGATTCGGGTGCGCGCGTGCTCGTGACCACGCAGGACATGCTGGACAAGGTGCTGCCGCTGCTGGACGGCGGGCTGCTCGCGCACGCCATCGTGGGCGCCTGCAGCGAATGGGCCGGCCGTGCCACCGACGTGCCGTTCCTGCAGATCCCCGACTTCGTGTCCGAGCCCATGCGGCCGCTGCCGCCGCGGCCCGGCCTGCACGCGTTCGCCGACGCGCTGCTGGCCGGCCTCGCACCCGGGCCCATGGCCGGCGGCGGTGCGGAGCTCGCGGTCGTGGCCTACACCTCGGGCACCACGGGCAAGCCCAAGGGCGCCATGCTGAGCCACCGCAACTTCGCCCATGCCTCGGCCCAGCGCGCGCTGTGGCTGGACGAGCGCGCCGAGGAAACCGAGCTCGTGGTGCTGCCGATCAGCCACCTGGCCGGCATGAACATCATGAACCTGGCGCTGTTCGTGGGCCGCAGCACCGTGCTGCTCTCGCGCTGGGACGCGGCGGCCGCGGTCGAACTCATCGAGCGCCGCCGCATCGCGGCCTGGGGCGCCGTGGCGCCCATGCTGGCCGAGCTGTTCTCGCGCCCGGACACCGCGCAGCGCGACCTGTCGTCGCTGCGGCGCCTGTACGGTGGCGCGACCGTGATGCCCGAGGCGCTGATCCGCGGCATCGAGGAGCGCCTGGGCATCGCCTTCGTCGAGAGCTACGGCCTCACCGAAGGCTGCGGCGCCACCCACATCAATCCGCCCCGGGCCGCGCGGCGCCAGTGCGCCGGACTGCCCCACATCAACTGCGATGCGCGCGTGATCGACCCGCAGACCGGCGCGGAGCTGCCGCAGGGGCAGGACGGGGAGATCGTGGCGCACGGCCCCACCGTGTTCCAGGGCTACTGGGGCCAGCCCGAGGCGACCGCGCAGGCCTTCGTCGAGATCGCGGGCAAGCGCTTTCTGCGCAGCGGCGACCTCGGCCATGTGGACGCGGATGGCTACTTCTACGTCACCGACCGGCTCAAGCGCATGATCAACGCCTCGGGCCTGAAGGTCTGGCCGGCCGAGATCGAATCGGTGCTGCACGGCCATCCGGGCGTGCAGGAGGCCTGCGTGATCGCCGCCCACGATCCGCGGCGCGGCGAGACCGTGAAGGCCCTGGTCGTGGCGCGGCCGCAGGCGCGCGCGCAGCTCCAGGGCGAGGCCTTGCTGGACTGGGCCCGTGTGCGGCTGGCGGCCTACAAGCTGCCGCGGCAGATCGAGTTCGTCGAGGCGCTGCCCAGGACGTCCACCGGCAAGGTGCTGTGGCGCGAGCTGCAGGCGCGCCAGGACGCGCTGGACCGCGCGGCTGGCGCGGCTGGCGCCTGATCAGCCCCTGGCCGCGCGGCGTGGCCGTGCCGCCGGGCCCGCGCGCGCACGCGCACCCCGGCGAATCTCGTCGGCCAGCGCGAGCATGGCATCGGACGGCTGGCGCTCGGCGCGCTGCGTGAGCCCGACCGGCCCCTCGGTGATGCGCGTGTCCAAGGCCAGCCGCCGCAGCAGCCCGCTGCGCAGCTCCTCCTCGACCGCGCCCAGCGGCACGAACCACACGGCGTCGGACTGCAGGATGTAGCTGCGCCCGAAGGACAGGTCGATGGTCTCCAGCGTCAGCACCGGCATGCCCATGCCGCTGGCCACGAAGAACCGGTCGGCCGCTTCGCGCACGCGCGTGCCGGCATCGGGCAGCACCAGGCGGTGCTGGCGCAGCGCCTGCGGGTCCGGCGCAGCGCCCTGCAGCAAGGCGTGGCCGTCGCGCACCACCAGCACCAGCGGCTCCGTGTACAGGTGCTCGAAGCTCAGGCCCTGCATCTCCGATGGCTCCGCGAGCCGGCCCACCACCAGGTCGAGCACGCCCTGGCGCAATGCCGCGATGAGCTGGGCGTTGCTGCCGGTGCGCAGGCCCACGCGTGCGCGCGGCATGCTCTGCGCAAAGCGCAGCAACGCCGGCGGCAGCACGGTGGCGGCCACGTTGGGCAGCGCGCCGACCAGCAGGGCCGGAGCGTCGCCGTCCCAGCCGGCCTGCAGGCTGTCCAGGCCTTCGCGGATGTTGCGCAGCCCGGCACCCGCATGGCGCAGCAGCACACGGCCCGCGCCGGTCAGGCGCACGCCCTTGGGCGTGCGCTCGAACAGCTGGCGGCCCACGATGTCCTCGAGTTCGGCCAGCGTCTTGGAGACGGCGGGCTGCGTGATGGACAGCAAGTCGGCCGCCCGTACCAGGCTGCCGCTCTCGGCCAGCGCCACGAGCGTGTGCAGATGGCGGAGCTTGAGGCGGTCGGTCTGGGCCATGCGCCGAGGATAACCACGCGGCATGGCGCCGCGCCGGCCCTGGCTCAGGCCAGGCGCTGCAGCAGCGTCCTGGCGTTGCCGTGCAGCACCTGCGCGCGCTCGGCCTCGGACAGGCCGGCCGCCGCCACGCCGTCCAGCGTGCGGCGCGTGTCGAAGATCGGGCAGTCGGTGCCCAGCACCACGCGGTCGGCGCCGAACAGCGCCACGGCCTGGCGCAGCGCCTGCGGCCCGAGCGAGGCGCAGTCCACCCAGACGCGCCGCGCACGCGCGGACGGCAGCGGCAGTGCGGGGTCACGCAGCTGCACCATGTGGTCCATGCGCTCGACCACGGCCGCGAAGGTGCCGCCCAGGTTGGCCACCTGCACCGTGACATGGGGCCAGGGGGCCAGCAGGTCCGACAGCAGCAGCGTGACCATGGCCTCGCCGACCTCGTGCTGCACGGCCAGCGCCCGGCGCGCGAGCACATGGTCCGGCGGCGCCCCGGGCGGCCCCAGGCCGTCGCCCGGCATGCGGCCCGGGTGCACGAAGAAATGCGCGCCCAGCGCATCGCCGGCCTGCAGCAGCGGCAGCAGGCGCTGCGCGGCCGCCTCCGACCGGAAGGCGTCGACCGGCAGGATGGCACCCAGCAGGCCCAGCGTGCGCCGGGCATGGCGCAGCTCCGCCACGGCCGCGTCGATGTCGGCCAGCGGCAACGCCGCCAGGCCCGCGAAGTGCGCGGGGTGCGCGCGGCACAGCGCCGCGCAGTCTTCGTTGAAACCGCGCACGAGCGGCGCGGCCTCGTGCAGCGGCAGGCTGTCGACGCCGAACAGGCCCGGCAACGAGAGCAGCTGGCGCGCCACGCCCGTGGCAGCCATCTGCGCGATGCGCAGCGCGGGGTCTGCGTAGGCCGCGTCGAAGGCCAGCGTGCCGATCGGCATGACCAGGCGTTCACCGCCCGGCACGGGCTCAGCCTCCGGCACGGGCTCGATGCGCGGCACCCGCCCTGCGCGCGCGCGCAGGGCCTGCGCGAGCGCAGGCGGCACCCAGTGCGCGTGCAGGTCGATGGCGCTGCTCATTCGACCTTGGCGCCCGAGGCCTTGACCACGGTGGCCCAGCGCGCGATCTCGCTGTCGATGAAGCGGCCGAAGGCCTCGGGCGTGGACGTGGTCGGCAGCGCCCCCACCACCGACAGCCGCTCGCGCACCTCGGGCAGCTGCATCACCTTGAGCAGCTCGCCGTTGAGCCGCGCCACGACGGGCGCCGGCGTGCCGGCCGGCGCGACGATGCCGAACCAGGGCTCCACGTCGAAGCCCGCGAGCGCGCCACCGCTCTCGGCGATCGTGGGCACCTCGGGCATGGCGGGCGAGCGCTTGCCGCTGGGCGTGGCCAGCACGCGCAGCTTGCCCGCGTCCACATGCGGCTTGGCCACGGCGTACTGCAGGAACATGGCGGCCACCTGCCCGCCCAGCAGGTCCGAGGTCGCCGGCCCGTTGCCCTTGTAGGGCACGTGCACGAGGTCGATGCCCGCACGGGCCTTGAACAGCTCCAGCGCCAGGTGCGCGCCCGTGCCGTTGCCGCCCGAGGCCACGTTGATCTGGCCGGGCCTGGCCTTGGCCAGCGCCACGAGCTCGCCCACGGTCTTGGCGGGCAGCGAGGGGTGCGCCACCAGCACCATGGGCGACCAGGCCGCCTGCATGACGGGCACGAAGTCCTTGCGCGCGTCGTAGGCCAGCCGGCCCGCCATCAGGCTTTCGTTGATCGCCAGGTCTGGCGCCACCAGCAGCAGCGTGTAGCCATCGGCCGGTGCGCGCGCGACGAAGGTGGTGCCGATGCTGCTGCCGCCGCCGCCGCGGTTGTCCACGACCACCGGCTGGCCCAGGCCGGGCTGCAGCTTCTCGGCCAGCAGGCGGCCCAGGATGTCGGTGAAGCCGCCCGGCGGGTAGGGCACGACCAGGCGCAGCGGCTTGTCCGGGTAGCCGGCCTGGGCCAGGGCGGGAGCGCCCGCGGCGGTGGCAGCGGCGGCGAGCAGGGTCAGAAGGACGCGGCGGGGGATCTTGTGCATGGGGATATTTCCTGGGGTCAACAACGGCGCCAGGCGCAGGGCCCTTTGCGGGCGCTGCGCCTGACGGTCTGGCGGTGAAAGGGGGCCGGGATCAGAGGGCCATCACAGGTCAACCTGGCGCTTCTGCGCGGTGCCGGCCTGGCGGAACTGGGACAGCGGCGGCATCAGGTAGCGGCGCAGGTCGCTGGCCGGCGCGGCCTCGCTTGCAGCGATCGGGCGCGTGCCCGCGATGGTCACGCGCTCCATGAGGCGGCGCTGCGGGTAGTAGTCGTGCAGCGCGGAGTGCTGCACGCAGCGGTTGTCCCAGAACACCAGCATGTCGGGCCGCCACTGGTGGCGGTACTGGTACTCGTGCACCAGCGTCTTGCGGTACAGCATGTCCAGGACCATGCGGCTCTCGTCCTCGGCCATGCCCTTGATGTACAGCGTGAACTGCGGGTTCACGAAGACCACCTTCTTGCCCGTGAGCGGGTGCACGGTGACGACCGGGTGCGTGACCGAGGGGTAGACGTCCTCGAAGCGGCGCATCTTCTCGATGCCGGCGCGGTCGTTGGGAAACAGGCTGCGGAAGGGCTTGAAGTCGTGCACGGCCTCCAGGCCCGACAGGAAGCGCTGCCAGCGGTCGGACAGGCCTTCGTAGACCGCCGTCATGCTCGCGAAGGCGGTGTTGCCGCCGACCTCGGGCACGATCTTGGAACACAGCGCCGTGCCCATGGGCGGAGCCTCGCGGAAGGTCTCGTCGGTGTGCCAGATGTCGGTGGGCGCGGGCGGGTTGCCCTCCTTGTTGTCGTAGACGATGAGCTCGGGCGCGTCGGCCGCGCTCGTGGAGAAGGGATGCACGCTGAGCGGACCGAAGTAGCGGCCGAAGCGCTTGAGGTCCTCCGACGAGATCTTCTGGTCCGGGAACACCAGCACGCCGTGCTCGGCATGGGCGCGCTGCAGCGCCTCGACGGCCTCGCCCTGCAGCGGCGCGCGCAGGTCCAGGCCCGTGACTTCGGCGCCCAGGAACACGCCGAGCCGGCGGATCCTGGGCAGGGTGGCGGCGCTGGCGGGCGCCGCGTCGGGGGAAACAACTTCCATGGGTCTCGCTCCTGTGGGGGTAGGCCGCCGTGGCGGCGTGGAGCGGACTGTAGGCAGCGGGCGCCCTGCCGAAAATTGAATTTGTGGGGGGCGGGGTATTCCCTGCGGTTATGGCGTTGCGCCCCGGACTGCCGTTCAGCCCGCCGCGGCCGACAGCGTCAGGTAGTCCGGGTACTGGTCGGCGCGCAGCGCGGGCAGGCTCGCGATGCGCGGCACCGTGCCCTCGGCCGCGAGCTGCAGATGGCGGCGCAGCGCATCGGCCGCACGCTGCGGGTCGCCCTCCAGCAGGGGCGTCAGCACCGACAGGTGCTGCAGCATGGCCTGGCGGATCTGCTCGGAGTCGCCATAGCGCTCGATCGTGTAGTGCGTGGCGATCAGCGGCATCTGGCTCTGCCCGATGACCTTGACCATCTGCGCGTTGGGGCACAGGTGGACCAGGTCCAGGTGCAGGTCGCGCTCGATGTGGTCGAACGCGGCGGCGTCCAGCGCCTGGCGCGTCTGCAGGCCCGTGACCAGGCGCTGCCAGGCCGCTTCGAGCTGGCTGCGGTCGATGCGCGGATAGGCCAGCAGCAGGGCCTCGGGCTCCAGCAGGATGCGCATGGCGTAGTGCTCGCTGGCCTTCTCGGGCGTCAGGGTCTCCACGTACCAGCGCGCATTGCGGTCGCGCAGCACCACGCCGACCTTCTCCAGCCGCGTGAGCACGTCGTGCGCCACGGTGCGGCTGATGCCGAAATGGCTGGCCAGCGCGGTCTGGTTCACCCAGAAGCGGCCGAAGGCCATGCAGGAGGCCATGGCCTTCTCCGCGTGCGGGTAGATGCGGTCGGCCGCGGTCGAGGCGTCCAGGCCGCTGTGGTCCACCTCGGCCAGGCGCAGCCCCGCCTCCTCCAGTTCCATGCGCAGCGGCTCGGGCACGTCCGCGCCATAGCGCACGAGCAGGCCACGCCCGGCATGTGCGCAGAGCAGGCCCTCCTCGGCCAGGCGCTTGAGCGCGACGCGCGCAGGCGTGCGGCTGACCTGCAGCGCCTTGGCCACGTTGGCCTCGCCCAGCACCAGGCCCTCGGGCAGCGAGCGGTCCGCGATGTGCTGGCGCAGCACGCGGTAGATGGTGTCGGCCAGCAGCGGGCCCGCGGGCAGGTCCAGCGTGCTCAGCGCCATGCGCAGCTCCGGTCGGTTGATGCGTCCATTAATGTCTTTTGCACTCCAAATACCATATACACCGGCCCAGGCCCCGTGGGAATAGGGGCGACTCCGGGGGCAATATAAACGCACTCTGCATGTAAAGTGCATTTCAACGTCGTTTCAACCCTTCCCCATCACGCGCCCGTCCACGGGCCAGGAGATCCCAGCATGGCAAAAATCGTCTCAGTCGAAGTGTTGCAGGTCAACCTGCAGCCCAAGGTCGTGCGCACCGACGCCGTCCAGGCCTTCGAGTGCCAGGAAACCCCGATGGTCCGCATCCGCGACGCGGACGGCGTGGTCGGCACCGGCTACAGCTACACCATCGGCACGGGCGGCTCCTCGGTCATGCGCCTGCTCGACGACCACCTCGTGCCGCTCTTGATCGGGCGCGAGGCGGCCGAGGTCGAGAAGATCTGGCGCGACCTGTTCTACCGCGTGCACGCGACCACGGTGGGCGCCATCACCTCGATCGCGCTGGCGGCCATCGACACCGCGCTGTGGGACCTGCGCGCACGCAAGGCCGGCCTGCCGCTGCACGTGATGGCCGGCGGCGCCAAGGACAGCATCGCGCTGTACTGCACCGAAGGCGGCTGGCTGCACCTGGAGCAGTCGCAGCTCGTCGAGGAGGCGCTGCGCGCCAAGGAGATCGGTTTCGGCGGCACCAAGATCAAGGTCGGCCGGCCGCACGTGGGCGAGGACGTGCGCCGCATCGCGGCCGTGCGCGAGGCCGTGGGCCGGGACTGGGACGTGATGACCGACGCCAACCAGGGCCTGAGCCTGGACGAGGCCATCCGCCGCGCGCGCTGCTTCGAGCCCTACGACGTGGCCTGGTTCGAGGAGCCCATCCACGCCGACGACGTGAGCGCGCACCAGCGCCTGTGCGCGTCGACCACCTTGCCGATCGCCGTGGGCGAATCGCTCTACAGCATCTCGCAGTTCAAGGACTACCTGCACCACGGCGCCTGCTCGATCGTGCAGACCGACGTGGGGCGCATCGGCGGCATCACGCCCTGGCTCAAGGTGGCGCACATGGCCGAGGCCTTCAACGTCACGGTCTGCCCGCACTTCCTCATGGAGATCCACGTGGCGCTGTGCTGCGCGGTGCCCAACAGCCGCTGGCTCGAGTTCATTCCGCAGCTGGACATGGTCACGCACACCGGCATGCGCGTGGAGAGCGGCCGCGCCGTTCCCTCCGCGGAGCCCGGCCTGGGCATCGACTGGGACTGGGAGCGGCTCGAGCGCCACGTGGTCCACCGCCAGCAGCACGCCTGAGCCGCCCGCACGCCGAAAGGAGCCCCGCCATGCATCCGCTCTACGACCACGCCGTGTTGACGGCCTTCGCACAGGACCTGCTCCAGCGCGCCGGCATGCCGGACGACAAGGCCAGCGACGTCGCCCAGGTGCTCGTCGAAGGCGAGCTGCGGGGCCGCAGCACGCATGGCTACGCGCTGCTCGCGCCCTACCTGCAGGAGATCCACGGGGGTGGCATGCAGCTGCAGGGCGGGCCGCGCGTCGTGAACGACCTGGGCGCCTGCCTGACCTGGGACGGGCGCAAGCTGCCCGGCCCCTGGCTCGTGCGGCGCGCCGTCGACGAGGCCATGGCCCGCGCGCGGCGCCTGGGACTGGGCGCGGTGGCGATCCAGCGCAGCCACCATGCCGCCTGCCTGGGCGCCTACCTGGGCCGCGCGACCGACCAGGGCCTCATGCTGTACATCGCGCTGACCGATCCGGGTTTCTCGAGCGTGGCGCCGTTCGGCGGCGTGACGCCCGTGCTGACCTCCAACCCGATCGCGTTCGGCGCGCCGGCCGGCGAGCGGCCCGTGCACATCGACCTGTCGACCTCGGTCACGAGCAACGGCATGGCCGCGCGCCTGCGCGCCCAGGGCCGCCAGTTCGCGCAGCCCTGGCTGCTGGACCACGCGGGCCTGCCGTCCACCGACCCGGCCGTCCTCGGCACCACGCCGCCCGGCAGCATCCTGCCGCTGGGGGGCCTGGACGCGGGCCACAAGGGCTATGGCATCGGCCTCATGGTCGAGCTGCTCTCGGGCTGCCTGTCGGGCCACGGCCGGGCCGAGCCCCACGAAGGCTGGAGCGCCAGCCTGCTCGTGCTCGCGCTGGACCCTGCGGCCTTCGGCGGCGCCGAGGCCTGCCGCAAGCAATCCACCTGGCTCACCGAGGCCTGCCGCGCCAGCGTGCCACGGCCCGGCGTCGAACGCGTCGGCGTGCCCGGCGACGACAGCCTGGCGCGCCGCACGCAGCGCCTGCGCGAGGGCGTGCCGCTGGAGCCGGCCGTGCTCGCCGCGCTCGCGCCCTGGTCGCAAACCCTGGCCGTCGCCATGCCCGCGGCACTGGCCACGCACTGAACCACCACCTACAGGACCCCGTGTCCGGAGACAAGCCATGACCAGCACAGCCAGCGTTGCGCCCGAGGGGCGCACGCAGCACAGCGGCGCGCAGGACGCCGCCTCGAAAGACAAGGCCCTGCGCCGCGCGGTGGTCGCCTCCACCATCGGCACCATCATCGAGTGGTTCGACTACGCGCTGTACGGCGCGGCGGCCGGCCTCATCATCAACAAGCTGTTCTTCCCGCAGCTCTCGCCCTCGGCCGCGGTGCTGGCCTCGTTCGCGACCTTCGCGGTGGGCTTTGTCGCCCGCCCGCTGGGCGGCATCGTGATCGCCCACCTGGGCGACCGCTTCGGGCGCAAGCCCGCGCTGCTGCTCACGATCGCCATGATGGGCATCTCCACCGTGGCCATGGGCATGCTGCCCACGTTCGCGCAGGTCGGCCTGCTGGCCCCCGCGCTGCTCGTGCTGTTCCGCCTCGTGCAGGGCTTCGGTGCCGGCGCCGAGTACGCGGGCGCCGTGACCCTGGTGGCCGAATACGCGCCGCCGCACCGCAAGGCCTACTACACGGCCTACCTGCAGTCGGCCACGGTGGTCGGCATCCTGCTGGCCACGCTGTGCTTCCTGCTCGTGTCCTACCTGCCCGAGGACGTGCTGCTGGGCTGGGCCTGGCGCGTGCCCTTCCTGGCCTCGGCCCTGCTCTTCCTCGTGGCGCTGTACATCCGCAACCGGCTCGACGAGACGCCCGAGTATGTGGAGGCCATGGCACGCCAGAGCGCGCGGCGCCGCGAGGAGTCGGTGCCCATCGGCCAGCTGCTGCGCAACAGCCCGCGCGAGGTGCTGTTCGGCTTCTTGAGCGTGACGGGCCACAACGCCAACGCCTATGTGCTGAGCACCTTCAGCCTGAGCTACATGACCAACACCTTGCACATGGCGCGCACCGATGCGCTGACGGCCGTGCTGCTGGCCACCGTGGTCGGTGTCGTGAGCACGCCCTTCTTCGGCCTGCTGGCCGACCGCATCGGCCACGCCAAGGTCTACATCGGCGGCGCGCTGTTCACGCTGGTGTTCGCGTTTCCGCTGTTCGCGCTGCTGGACACGCGCAGCGTGGTGTGGGCCACGCTGGGCCTGAGCCTGGGCTATGGCATCGGCTTCGCCGGCCTGGCCAGCGCGCAGGGCGCCTTCCTGGCCAACCTGTTTCCCACGCGCTACCGCTTCTCGGGCATCGCGCTGAGCCGCGAGCTCAGCAGCCTCGTGGTCGCCGGCCCCACGCCCTTCATCGCCTCGGCCCTGGTCGCCGCCAACGGCGGCAGCTCGAGCTGGGTGGCCGCCTACGTGATGGCCTGCTGCGCCGTCACCGTGTGGGCCGTGCTGGCCGTGCGCTCCAGCTCCTACGAACGGGGCAGCGCATGAGCCCCGACCGGCCGCCCGCAGGAACCCGCGCGGGCGCCCCCATCTTCCCACTGCAATGAGGACCTCCATGGATTTCCAGAACACCACCGTCGTCGTCACGGCCGCCGGACAGGGCATCGGCCGCGCCGCCGCCGAAACCTTCGCGCGTGCGGGCGCACAGGTGTGGGCCACCGACATCAACGCGGCCGAGCTGGCCCGGCTCGACGGCGGACCACGCCTGCAGCGGCGCCAGCTCGACGTGCTGGACGCCGCGGCCGTCGCGGCCTTCTTCGCCGAGATCGGCACCGTGGACGTGCTGTTCAACTGCGCCGGCGTGGTGCACAGCGGCACGGTGCTCGAGGTCAGCGCGCAGGAGCTGGACTTCGCCTACGACCTCAATGTCAAGGCCATGGTCCGCACGATCCAGGCCGTGCTGCCGGGCATGGTGGCGCGGCGCAGCGGCGCCATCGTCAACATGGCCTCGGTGGCGTCCAGCATCAAGGGCGTGCCCAACCGCTGCGCCTACAGCCTGACCAAGGCGGCCGTGATCGGCCTGACCAAGTCGGTCGCGGCCGACTATGTGGCGCACGGCATCCGCTGCAACGCGATCTGCCCGGGCACGGTGGAAAGCCCCTCGCTGCAGCAGCGCCTGGCGGCGCAGGGCGACTACGAGGCCACCCGTGCGGCCTTCGTCGCGCGCCAGCCCATCGGCCGCATCGGCACGCCGCAGGAGATCGCCGACCTCGTGCTCTACCTGGCCGGCGCGACCTACACCACGGGGCAGACGCACACCATCGACGGCGGCTGGGCACTCTGAGCCGCGCGCCGCGGGCGCGGGTTCAGCTGGTCCAGCCCCCGCCCAGCGCCCGCACCAGCCCCACCGTGGCCTGGTACTGCGCGGACTTGACCTGCAGCGCCTGGCGCCGGTTGCGCAGCTCGCTGCGGCGCGCGTCCAGCAGCTCGATCTGGCTCACGAGGCCGTTGCGGTAGCGCGTCTCCGACAGCGCCGAGGCGCGCACCGCGGCGTTCACGGCGCGGCCCTGGGCCTGGGACTGCTCGTCGAGCAGGCGCAGCGCCGCGAGCTGGTCCTCCACATCGCGGAAGGCGCCCAGCACCTGGGCGCGGTAGCCGGCGGCCGCCACGTCCAGCTGCGCGGCCGCGCCCTGCAGGTTGGCCTCGCGCCGGCCGCCGTCGAAGACGGGCAGCGACAGCAGGGCGCCGATGCCCCAGGAGCGGGCCGACCACTTGAACAGGTCGCCGAGGTCGGTCGAGGCGAAGCCGCCTGCGCCGGTCAGCGCGATGTCGGGAAACCAGGCCGTGCGCGCCACGCCCACGCGGGCCTGGGCGGCCTGCAGGCTGTACTGGGCGGCGGCGACATCGGGCCGGCGCGCGAGCACCGCGGCCGGCACGCCGGCCGGGATCTGCGGCAGCGCGCTGCGCCAGTCCTGCGGGGCCAGGCTGAAGCTCGACGCGGCCTCGCCCACGAGCACGGCCAGCGCATGCTCGAGCTCGGCGCGGCGGCGGTCCAGCGCGAGCGCCTCGGCCTCGTTGGAGGCCACCTCGCCCTGCACGCGCACCACGTCGAGCTCGGCCACGTCGCCCGCATCGAAGCGGCTCTTCGTGAGGCGCAGCGTGTCGTCGTAGGCCGCGACGGTCTGGCGCACGAGCGCGCGCTCGTCGTCCAGCGCGCGCAGCTGCAAATAGGTCTGCGCGGTCTCGGCCTGCACCAGAAGGCGCGTGCTCTGCAGCAGCGCCGCGCGCGCGTCGGCGTCCAGGCCGGCCGCATCGCGCGCCTGGGCGAGCCGGCCGAACAGGTCCAGCTCGTACGAGAAACTGGCCTTGGCCGTCAGCACGCTGGCGGGCTGGCTGCCCTGGGCCGTGTCGGCGCCGGCGCCGCGCTGGGCACCGGCGCCGATGCCGATCTGCGGCGCACGGTCGGCCTCGGCGTTGCGCAGCAGCGCACGCGCCTGGGCCAGCCGCGCGGCGGCCTCCTGCACGCTGGTGTTGCGCGCGGCGGCGCGCTCGATCAAATCGGCCAGCACCGGGTCGTTGAAGCCCAGCCACCAGGCGCCGCGCTCGGCC
>DATKFT010000160.1:0-3975 GCA_035544335.1 Pseudorhodoferax sp. | reverse complement strand
CGCACCGCGCCCACATGCGGCCCGCGCAGCTGTCCGGTGGCGAGAAGCAGCGCGTGGCGATCGCACGCGCGCTGGCCAAGGAGCCGCAGCTGCTGTTCGCCGACGAGCCCACCAGTGCGCTGGACGCCGACAACGGCCAGCGCGTGATCGACATCCTGCACCGCATCGCACATGCGCATGGCACGACCGTGCTGTGCGTGAGCCATGACCCGCGCCTGGTGCGCCACGCCGACCGCGTGCTGGGCATGGAAGACGGTGCCATGCGCAGCGACAGGCGTTCGTCTGCGCCCTTTTCGGACCCGCCGATTTCATGAAGAAGCTCCTGTTCCCCACCCTGTCCCGAGGCTGCCTGGTCGCGCTGGTGCTGCTGGCCGCCTGCAACGATGCGGCCGTGACGCAACCCGTCGCCGCCAAGCCGGCCAACGGCCCGCGCGAGGTGGCCATGGCGCGCGGCAAGATCGAGGTGCAGGGCGGCCTGCTGCAGCTCTCGCTGACGCAGGACGGGCTGGTGCAGAGCGTGGCCGTGCACGAGGGCCAGCAGGTACAGCGCGGCCAGCTGCTGCTGCGCCTGGCCGGCGATGCGCTGACCGCGGAGCAGTCCGTCGCCGAATCCGAACTCAAGCTCGCGCAGGCCAAGCAGGCCGCGCGGGCCCAGCGCCTGCCGGCCCTGCGCCGCACGGCCGCACGGCTGGCCGAAGCGAGCGCGGCCGGCGCCGCCGAGCCCCAGCGCGCCGAAGAGGCGCAGCAGGTCTTGCGCGATGCCGAGAGCGATCTCGCGGTCTCCGCGGCCGAGGTGAACGTCGCGCGCAGCCGGCTGGCCCAGCTGCGCACCCAGCGCGCGCGGCTGGAGCTGCACGCGCCCGAGGACGGCCAGGTGGTGCGCCTGGCCACGCAGGCCGGCCAGCGCTGGCTTGCGCAGTCCACCGAGCCGGCCGTGACGCTGCTGCCCAAGCGCCCGCTGCTCGTGCGTGCCGAACTCAACGAGAGCTTCCTGGCCCAGGTGCGCGTGGGCCAGCGCGCCTCGGTCAGCACCGATGGCGACACCGCCGCGGCCGCGCTGGGCGCGGCGCGCGTGGTGCGGCTGAGCCCCATCCAGGGCAATGGCCGGCTGCAGGACACGGCCCTGCGCGGGCCCGTGCGCGTCGTCGAATGCGTGTTGGAGTTCGAGGCCGCGCCGGATGCGCGGGTCGGACAGAACGTGAGAGTGAGCTTCCATGAATGACAAGCTGAAACCTGTGGCGCTGCTGCTGCGCGCGGACCGCCGGCCGACGCCGGCCCGCACGGGCTGGATGGTGCAGTGCGACTTCGACGGCACGATCAGCGTCGCCGACACCACCGACACGCTGCTGCAGCGCTTCGGCCGGCCCGGCTGGCAGGCCCTCGAAGACGCCTGGGAAGCCGGCGAGATCGGCTCGCGCGAATGCATGAAGGGCCAGGTCGCGCTCATGGACATGAGCAAGCCCGAGCTCGATGCGCACCTGGACCAGCTCGCCATCGACCCGCATTTCGCGGCCTTCGTCGCCAGCGCCCGGCGGCGCGGCATGCCGGTGCAGGTGGTCAGCGACGGCATCGACTACGCGATCCACCGCATCCTGGGCGCGAACGGCCTGGGCGACCTGCCCGTGCTGGCCAACCACCTCGTGCAGGTCGGCGAACGCAGCTGGCAGCTGCAGTCGCCCCACGCGAGCGCGGCCTGCGTGCGCGCCAGCGGCAACTGCAAGTGCGAACGGCTGGGCGAGCAGCAGGCGCTGCACGGCAAGGTGCTGTTCGTGGGCGATGGCAGCTCCGACTTCTGCGTGTCGGGCAAGGCCGATTTCGTGCTGGCCAAGGCCCGCCTGATCGCGCATTGCCAGGAGCGCGGCATCGCCCATGCGCCGTTCCGCGATTTCGCCGAGGCCGCGGCCCTGATGGACGAGATCACCGCGCCGGTCGGGGTGGCGGCATGACGGCGAGGCCGCAGACGGCGGATCCCTGCATCACGCCGCATGAATTCCTGTTGCTCGGCCATGGTGTCCGGGCCCGCACCGGCGTGCTGCTGGTGCACGGCCTGACCGGCACGCCGAACGAGATGCGCCTGCTCGGCAAGGGCTTGCAGCGCGCCGGCTTCACGGTCTACGCGGTGCAGCTGGCGGGCCACTGCGGTACGCAGGACGAGCTGGTGGCCACGCGCTGGCAGGACTGGGCGGCCAGCGTGCACGCGGGTGCCGAGCGGCTGCGCGCGCAGGTCGACCGGCTCGTGGTCATGGGCCTGTCCATGGGCGCGGTGCTGGCCCTGGAACTGGCGGCCGAGCGGCCCGAGCTCGTGGACGGCGTGGGTGCGCTGTCCACCACCTTCCGCTACGACGGCTGGAGCATCCCGTTCTACACGCGGCTGTCTTTCCTGCTGCCGCTGTTCCGCGCCCTGGGCATCGGCCGGCACAAGGTCTTCATGGAGCAGCCGCCCTACGGCATCAAGGACGAGGCGCTGCGCAAGCGCATCGTCGAGCAGATGCAGTCGGGCGACAGCGCCGCGGCCGGCCTGCCGGGCAACCCCTGGTACTCGGCCGCCGAGATGCGCGCGCTGTCCGCGCATGTGCAGCGCCGGCTCGGGCGCGTGCGCGCGCCCTGCCTGGTCGTGCATGCCAGCGAGGACGACATCTCCAGCGTGGCCAATGCCCGCCTCGTCGAACGCCGCGTCGCCGGGCCCGTGCAACTCGTGCTGCTGCACGACAGCTACCACATGATCACGATCGACCGCGAGCGCCGCGTGGTCATGGCCAGCGCCGTGGACTTCGCCGCCAGCGTCGCCCAGGCACCGGCCACGGGCAGCGGCGAGCGCCGGCGCGACGCCGCATCCCGCGATCCCGCGGAGCGGATCGCAGCACGCTCGCTGACCGCATGAACGCGCTGCCTGCCCCGGGCGCGGGCCCGGCGCTGGCCCATGGCTAGCGATCTGTCGCCGCTGGTCATCACGCTGTGGGTGCTCAACGTGCTGGTCGACAGCGGCGGCCAGCTGGCCTTCAAGGCCGCGGCCAGCGAGCCCGGCGCACTGGACGGCATGGCCCGCTGGCGCTTCATGGCCGCGCGTCCCTGGCTGTGGCTGGGCGTGGGCTGCTACGTGGCCGAGTTCGTGCTGTGGCTGGCCTTCCTCTCGCTGGTGCCGCTGTCCGACGGCGTGCTGCTGGGTTCCATCAACATCGTCGCCATCATGGTGGCGGGCCGCCTGCTGTTCCGCGAGAAGCTGGCACCGATGCGCGTGCTGGGCATCGTGCTGGTGTCCATCGGCGTGGCCGTCGTGGGCCTGCACTGAGAGCTCGTGAAGAAATCGTTTGAACTCACGCAAGACCCCGATGCAGCGCGCTTGCCCATCCGACGGTGCGTCGCGGGGCCTTGCCCTGCGGGCCGAGGCACCCACAGGCGCCAGGCGGCGTTGCGCCGCTTGTCCGTATCTCGATACGGGCTGCGCGACGCGCCTTGCCCGGCACCTGCGGGCACCCCGTCGTGAGCCCAACCAATTCCTTCACAAACTCTGAGGGGGCGGCGCAGGCATGAAACGCTTCTACATCATCGGCTTCCTGGCCTTGATGGCCTTCGACACGCTGGCGCAGCTGAGCTTCAAGATGGCCGGCGACGCGGCGCTGCCGCTGGAGTTCTCCAGCGCCTGGCTGCTGCGCGTGTTCGGCCAGCCCTGGATCTACGGCGCCTTCGTCGGCTACATCGGCGCCTTCTTCACCTGGATGAGCCTGCTCAAGCACGCGCCCATCGGTCCGGCCTTCGCGGCCTCGCACCTGGAGATCATCTCGGTGCTGGCCCTCTCGCACTGGCTGTTCAGCGAAGAGATCGGCTGGCCGCAGATCATCGGCTGTGTCTTCATCGTGGCCGGCATCGGCTGCCTGGCCGTCAGCGAGACGCAGGACGCGCCGCCCGCCGATGGCGATGCACCCCCGCCCGCCGCCGGCCACGCGGGTGCGGGATCGGCCGGCGCCGGTGCCGCGC
>DATKFT010000159.1:0-1772 GCA_035544335.1 Pseudorhodoferax sp. | reverse complement strand
GATCAGCGTGCTGACCAGGCCGATCATGAGCGAGACGCCGGCGCCCGACACCAGGCCGGTCGCAAGGTCGCGGCCCATGAAGTCGGTGCCCAGCGGGTTCTGCCAGTCATCGCCTGGCCACAGCATGGGCGCACCGCTCATCTCCCAGGGATCTGCAGGGAACCAGATGCGGCCCAGCGTGGCCAGCGCCACGACGCTGAGCAGCAGCACCAGGCCCAATACGGCCGAGCGGCTGGCCAGCACGCGTTGGGCGAAGTCGAGTGTGCGTTGCCAGGCGCTTGCCGGTCTTGTGGTGTTCGTGTTCCAGACTGCGCTCATGCGGCGGTCCTTCCATGTGGGGTCGTGGGTGTTGTTCGATGCGTGCGTTGGGTGCATCGCGTGCCTTGCATGCGTTGCGGCCTGGAAGGCGGCCAGCGGTGCAGACACACGCTCTCCGGGCCACGCTCGCGGGCGCCGTCGGCGGCTGGGAGGCGCAGCGCTCGCCCGCCGATGGGGCGGCTTGCCAGCCGGCGCTGGGCCGCAAATGGTCCCTGCGCCCGCGTGTCAGCACCACCGGCCTCGCGTTGCGCTTGATCAGGCATGCACGACCCGCGCGGCTGCACTTGCGCGTCGCTGTGTTGTCGGGCGGTGGCAGTGGGCCTGCGGGCGGAGGCCCCATTTGCGGTGGCGATGAGCGGCTCCTTGGCGCACCGGTCGTTCAAGGGCGTGGTGACGGCAAAGCCGCATCGGTGCCCGCGAGCGTGGGCCGGAGAACGCAGGCACGCTGCCGCCGCCTGGGCGCCACCTGGAATGAAGAACGCGCTCATGTCGAGGGGTTCCTTTTGGTTGGAGGAGCAGTGACGCACAGGCCGAGCGGCTTGGAAGACGGCCGGCGGCGCAGACACGCGTTCTCCGGGCCACGCTCGCGGGCGCCGTCGGCTGCCGAGAGACGCAGCGCTCGCCCGCCGATGGAGCGGCGTGCTGGCAGGCGCTGGGCCGCGAATGGTCCCTGCGCCCGCGTGTCAGCACCACCGGCCTCACGGTGTGCTTGATCGGACGTGCACGACCCGCGCGCCTGCACTTGCGCGTCGCTGTGGCATCGGGCGGTGGTAGCGGGCCTGCGGGCGCAGGCCCCATTTGCGGTGGCGATGAGCGGCTCTTTGGCGCACCGGTCGTTCAAGGGCGTAGTGACGGCAGAGCCGCGCCGGTGCCCGCGAGCGTGGGCCGGAGAACGCAGGCACGCTGCCGCCGTCTGGGCGCGGCCTGAAATCAAGCCTGTCCTCATGCCGCGGCCCCACCAGTCAACTGCACGCGCGGATCCAGCCACGCATAGAGCAGGTCCACCACCACGTTGATCAGCGTGACGAGGATGGAGCTCAGCAGCAGGATGCCCAGCAGCAGGTTGAAGTCGCGCGACATGATGGCTTCGAACGCGAGCCGGCCGATGCCGGGCCAGTTGAACACCGACTCCACGAGCACCGCGCCGCTCAGCAGCGAGGCCACCTGGTAGCCCACCATGGTCAGCAGCGGCAGCAAGGCATTGCGCAGCGCGTGGCGCAGCGTGATGCGCACCTCGCCCGCACCCTTGGCGCGCGCGGTGCGGATGAAGTCCGCGCCGTACAGCTCCAGCATCGCGGTGCGCACGAGCTTGGTGTAGACCGCGAGGTAGAAGGTCGACAGCGTGAGCGCGGGCAGCAGCGCGTGGCGGGCCACGTCCAGCGCCCATGCCAGTCCCGTGTGGCTGGCGCCCAGGTCCACCATGCCGCCCGAGGGCAGCCAGCCCAGGCGCGCCG
>DATKFT010000158.1:0-1527 GCA_035544335.1 Pseudorhodoferax sp. | reverse complement strand
CAGGCCCTGCTCTACAAGTACTTCCCGAACAAGCAGCTGCTCGTGGAAGCCGTGTTCGAGACCGTCTTTCGCAAGCAGAACACGGACAACTGGCTCCCCATGCTGCGCGACCGCAGCGTGGGCCTGCGCCAGCGCCTGGTGCGCTTCTTCACGGACTACGCGAACACCACCTACGACTACGACTGGATCCGCATCTACACGCAGGCGGCGTTCTCGGGCGGGGAGCTCAACAAGCAGTACATCGGCCACGTGACGCGGCCGCTGCTGCAGGTCGTGGCGCAGGAGGTGCGGCTCGCGCATGGGCTGGCGCTCGCGGATGCCGCGCGCGTGTCCGAGCTGGAGGTCGAGGTGCTCTGGCAGTTCCACTTCGGGATCTACTACCACCCCTACCGCACCCATGTCTACGGCGCGGCGCCGCCGGTGGACATCGAAACCATCATCGAGGCCAGCGTGGATGGCCTCGTCATGAACCTGCAGCGCTGCATCGACCGCGACGGGACCGCCACGGCGGCCTGAGCGTCCGCGCCGCCGGCCGCCACGCGCCGCGCGCGCGCCGGGGAGCGGCCCATGGCTGATGCCGTGCTCGAGGTCCACGCGGCCGACAAGCGCTTCGGCGCCACGCACGCGCTGCGCCGCGCCAGCCTGTCCATCCAGCCCGGCGAGGTCGTCGCGCTGCTGGGCGAGAACGGCGCCGGCAAGTCCACGCTGACCAAGATCATCGCGGGCGAGCTGCGCCCGGACAGCGGCACGCTGCGCGTCGCGGGCCGCCCGCAGGCGTTCCGCTCGGTGGCCGACGCGATCCGCGCTGGCATCTCGCGGGTCCCGCAGGAACTCCAGGTGTTCGCCGGGCTGCCCGTGCACGAGAACCTGTTCGCAGGCCACATGCCGACCCGGCGCAGCCTGCTGCGCACCGGCACGGTGGACCGTGCCGGCTCGCGCGAGGCCGCGCGCCGGCTCGCCGAGGACTTTGCCGTCGAGCTGCCGCTGGACGCGCGCTGCGCCGAACTGAGCTTTGCGCAGAAGCAGCTCGTGATGCTGCTGCGCGCGCTCACGCACGAGGTGCGGCTGCTGATCCTGGACGAACCCACGGCCGCGCTCGAACACAAGGAAGTGCAGCTGCTGTTCGAGGTCATCCGCGGCCTGTCCGCGCGTGGCGTGGCCGTGCTCTACATCACGCACCGGCTGCCCGAGCTGCGCGAGATCGCCACGCGCGCCATCGTGATGCGCGACGGCCAGGTCGTCGGCGCCGTGGCGCGTGAGGACTTCGACACGCGCCAGCTCGGCACGGCCCTGCTCGGCGACCTGCGGCAGCCCGCAGGCGCGCCACGCGGCGCCGCCGACGCGGCGGCCGCGGCGGGTGCCCTCAAGGCGGCCCTGCCCCTGCGCCTGTTCGGCCAGGCGGCCAGCGCCCGGCCCGGCGAGCTCGCCGGCTACACGGGGCTGCTGGGCAGCGGCGTCGAAAGCCTGCTGCGCGACGCCTACCTGCGCAGCACGCAGACCGACGCGGGCTTCATCAGCGGGGAGCGC
>DATKFT010000157.1:0-3313 GCA_035544335.1 Pseudorhodoferax sp. | reverse complement strand
TGGCCGCCGTGGGCGACGCAGGCAGCAACGGCAGCATTTCTCCGCGCCGCCACGCGATCTACGCCGACCTGTTCGCCGAACTGAGCCAGCCGCCGCGCTATTGAGCGAGACTGAGAGGGGATACGGGGATACTCCCCTGGGGTATAGTGCGACGCCATGCCGCACTCCCCCGCCGAGAAGAAGAAAGCCTTGCTGCGCGTGCGCCGCATCCGCGGCCAGGCCGATGCGCTCGAGCGCGCGCTGGAAGCCGGCGCCGACTGCGGCCCCGTGCTGCAGCAGCTGGCCGCCATCCGCGGTGCCGTCAACGGTCTCATGGCCGAAGTGCTCGAATCGCACATCCGCGAGGAGTTCGGCACGCCCGACGCAGGCGACGAGCGCCATGCCCAGCGCGTGCAGGACATGACCACGCTGGTCCGCACCTACCTCCGATAACCCCTCCAGGAGAAGCATCCATGAAATCCCGCGCCGCCGTCGCCTTCAAGGCCGGAGAACCGCTGCAGATCGTCGAGATCGACGTCGCCCCGCCCCAAAAGGGCGAGGTGCTGGTCAAGATCACGCACACCGGCGTCTGCCACACCGACGCCTTCACGCTGTCGGGCGACGACCCCGAAGGCCTGTTCCCGGCCGTGCTGGGCCACGAGGGCGCTGGCATCGTGGTCGAGGTCGGCGAAGGCGTCACGAGCGTGCAGCCCGGCGACCACGTGATCCCGCTGTACACGGCCGAATGCGGCGAATGCCTGTTCTGCAAGAGCGGCAAGACCAACCTGTGCGTGTCCGTGCGCGCCACGCAGGGCAAGGGCGTGATGCCCGACGGCACGACCCGCTTCTCCTACAACGGCCAGCCCATCTACCACTACATGGGCTGCTCCACCTTCAGCGAGTACACGGTGGTCGCCGAGGTCTCGCTGGCCAAGATCAACCCGGACGCGAACCCGGAGCAGGTCTGCCTGCTGGGCTGCGGCGTGACGACCGGCCTGGGCGCGGTCTGGAACACCGCCAAGGTGCAGGAGGGCGACACGGTCGCCGTGTTCGGCCTGGGCGGCATCGGCCTGGCGGTCGTGCAGGGTGCCAAGAAGGCCAAGGCCGGCCGCATCATCGCGGTCGACACCAATCCCTCCAAGTTCGACCTGGCCAGGACCTTCGGTGCCACCGACTGCGTGAACCCCAAGGACTTCGACAAGCCCATCCAGCAGGTCATCGTCGAGATGACCACCTGGGGCGTGGACCACTCCTTCGAGTGCATCGGCAACACCAACGTCATGCGCGCGGCGCTGGAATGCGCGCACCGCGGCTGGGGCCAGTCCGTCATCATCGGCGTGGCCGGCGCGGGCCAGGAAATCTCCACGCGCCCGTTCCAGCTGGTCACGGGCCGCAAGTGGCTGGGCACGGCGTTTGGCGGCGTCAAGGGCCGCAGCCAGCTGCCGGGCATGGTCGAGGACGCGATGAAAGGCGACATCCAGCTCGCGCCCTTCGTCACGCACACCATGCCGCTGACGGGCATCAACGAAGCCTTCGACCTCATGCACGAAGGCAAGTCCATCCGCTCGGTGGTGCACTACTGAGCCACCCCCAGTCTCCGCGCTGCGCGCTCCGCCAACCCCCTTGGAGGGGGCGCACCCAGCGGCCCGGCAAAGCCGGTTCCGCGGGTGCACCGGCATGGCCTGCTCCGCGGCCTGCGGCACCGCTGCACACGGGCCGACTTCAGGCGATGCCGACGAGGCATCGCACCAAGGAGAAATCATGGAAAGAGTAGAACAGCACGCCAGCTTCGGCGGCCGCCAAGAGGTCTGGAAGCACACTTCCACCAGCACCGGCACCGAGATGCGCTTCGGCATCTACCTGCCCGCGCAGGCCCTGGCCGGCGAGAAGTGCCCCGTGCTGTACTGGCTCTCGGGCCTGACCTGCACCGAGCAGAACTTCATCACCAAGGCCGGTGCGCAGGAGCATGCGGCGCGCCACGGCCTCATCGTCGTGGCGCCCGACACCAGCCCGCGCGGCGACGGCGTGGCCAACGACCCGGCCTACGACCTGGGCCAGGGTGCGGGCTTCTACCTCAACGCCACGCAGGCGCCCTGGGCGCCGCATTTCCGCATGCAGGACTATGTGGCGGACGAGCTGCCGGCACTGGTCGAGCGGCATTTCCCGGCCAGCACGGCACGCGGCATCTCCGGCCATTCCATGGGCGGCCATGGTGCACTGGTCACGGCCCTGCGCCATCCGGGCCGCTACCGGAGCGTGTCGGCCTTCTCGCCCATCGTCGCGCCCTCGCAGGTGCCCTGGGGCCAGAAGGCGCTCACGGCCTACCTCGGTGAAGACCGCAGCAATTGGGCGGCCTGGGATGCCGTCGAACTGGTCCAGCGCGCCACCGAACGCCTGCCGCTGCTCGTCGACCAGGGCGATGCCGACGAGTTCCTGGCCGGCCAGCTGCAACCCCAGCGGTTGCAGGCGGCCTGCGCGGCGGCTGGTCACCCGCTCACGCTGCGGCTGCAGCCGGGCCACGACCACAGCTACTACTTCATCGCAAGTTTCCTGGGCGAGCACTTCGCCCACCACGCGCAGGCGCTGCGCGGCTGAGCACGTGAACCCGGCCGCCTTCAGGCCTGCGCCTGCCGCACCTCCACCGTGACATGCGACAGCGCCTGGATGGGCGCCAGCAAGGCCTTGTAAGCCTCCACGCTGCGCGGGGCCGCCGACGCGATCGACACGATCGCGGCGAAATGCCCCGGACCGATCTGCCACACATGCAGATCCTGGACCGCATCGCCCGTGGGTGCCAGCGCCGCACCGACCTCCTCGCGCACCTGTCCGGCCTGGGCTGGCGCATCCAGCAGCACGCTGCCGGTCTCGCGCACGAGGCCCCAGGACCAGCGCGCGATCACCACGGCGCCCACCACGCCCATCAGCGGGTCGGCCCACCACCAGCCGTAGCTGCGCCCCAGCAGCAGCGCGGCGATCGCGAGCACCGAGGTCAGCGCGTCGGCGAGCACATGGACATAGGCGGCACGCAGATTGTTGTCCTGCCCGCCACCGTGTCCACCGTGTCCGTGCCCGTGTCCACCAGGGGCCGGGGCGTGGCCCGTCGGGCGGTGGTCGGCGTGGTCGTGCCCATGGCCGTGGTGGTGTGCATGGCCGTGCGCGTGCGCGTCCCGCAGCAGCCAGGCCGACGCGAGATTGACCAGCAGCCCGGCCACGGCCACGCCAATGGCCTGCTCGAAACGGATCGGCACCGGTTGGGCGAGCCGGACCATGCTCTCGTAGCCGACCAGCAGCGCGATGAGCGCCAGCACGACCGCACTCGCGAAGCCGGCCAGAT
>DATKFT010000156.1:0-10273 GCA_035544335.1 Pseudorhodoferax sp. | reverse complement strand
CGGGCTGCCGAGGAAGTGTGGCGCGTCGTAGCGCAGCACGCGGCCGTCGTTCAGCACGATCTCCACCACCTGCGGCCCCAGCGCATTGGGGTCCGGGTTGCCGTCGTCGATGACCTGCACCAGGCTGGCCAGCGCGAAGGTGCGCGCATCGGCCAGCGCCGGCGCGTCGAAGGCCGCGATGCCCACCTGCCCGAAGCGCAGCGCCGTGGCCACGCAAAAACCCATGCTGAGCTTGGCGCTGGCGCCGTCCATGCCCGGCTGCGCGGGCCGGCCGACCAGGCGCACGATCAGGGCCGAGGCGTGCACGCGCACGGCGGCCACGTCGTCGGCGTGCAGTCCGTGTTCGCCCGCCAGCGCGATGGCCGCGTCGATGCCCGCGTGCGTGGCGCGGCCCGTGGGGTAGGGCTTGTGGCTCATGCGCGTGATCTGGTAGGTGCGGCCGACCTCGCCGGCCACGGCGTCCCAGCGGGCCTGGCCGAAGTCGAACAGCGCGAAGTAGCCGAACGGGCCTTCGAGGATGTCGCGCGGCCCCGGGAAGCCGGCCCGCGCGAGTTCGAAGGCCGTGACCGCCGCGCGCGCGTTGAGCCCCACCTGCAGGCCCACGGCCGGCGAGCCCTCGCTGTGGGCCTGCATGGTGCCCGACAGATGGCTGTACATGAGGCCCAGCGCATTGCGCGTGGTCTCCGCGTCCAGCCCGGCCAGCTTGCACAGCGCGGCCGTGGCGCCCAGGCCGCCGCACATGGCGGGCCGGAAGAAGCGCATGGGCGCGCGCTGGGCCAGCGCGACGTAGATGCCCAGGTCCAGCCCCAGCGCCACGGCCGTGACGAGGTCGCGGCCCGAGACGCCGCCCGTGCGCTGCGCATAGCCCAGCGCGGCCGGCACGATGCAGGCGAAGGCGTGCACGACGGCGATGTCGTGCACGGCGTCGAACTCCTGGTTGAAGACCTGGTAGGCGTTGAGCATCACGGCCGAGGGAAACGGCAGGCGCTCGCCGCTGGCCCAGACCGAGACCTCGCTGCCCGCGCCCAGCGTGGCGGCGGCCTGGTGCAGGGACGGCATGCGCGCATGGCGCGAGCCCGACAGGCCCACGCCGATGGTGTCCTGGATGAAGACGCGGGCGGCCGCGACGGCCTCGGGCGGCAGGTCCTCGAAGCGGCGCGACTGCAGATGCGCGACCAGGGTGTCGATGGCGTTCATGGCTGTGCTCCGGTGGGGGCAGCTACCTGGGCGGCGTACCAGTCGTGCAGCGCGGAGCCCGTCACCACGCGCACGAGCGGGTGCGCCTGCAGCAGGTCCAGCATGGCCTCGAAGTCGTGGAAGCGGTGCGGCACGCCCACGAGGTGCGGGTGCAGGCCCATGGCCAGCACGCGCGGCTGGCCATGGCGCGCCACCTCGCGCGCGAACACCTCCAGCGTGCGTTCCAGCCGCAGCCGCAGTTCGGCCGAGGCCTGTTTTTCCACCGCATACACCACCGAATCGTTGACCTCCAGCATGTAGGGCAGGGCCAGCAGCGGGCGCTGCGCGGTCTGCATCCAGCAGGGCAGATCGTCCAGGCACCAGTCGAACACATGGTCCACGCCGGCCGCGGCCAGCAGGTCCGGCGTCTCGGCGGACTCGCGCAGGCCCGGCGACAGCCAGCCGCGCGGGCGCCGGCCCGTGAAGTCGGCGATGCGATCCAGCGCCTGCGCGATGGCCGCAGCCTGGGCATCGGCGTCGAGCTGGGCCAGCGACTGCTGCTCCACGCCGTGGCCGATGAACTCCCAGCCCGCATCGCGGATCGCCTGTGCGGCGCGCGGATGCGAGGCGATGACCGAGGCGTTGAAGCTGGCCGAAGCCTGCATGCCACGCCCCGACAGGGCCTCGACGATGCGCGGCAGGCCGCAGCGCAGGCCGTACTCGGCCCAGCTGAAGTTGGGCACGTCGGGCACCGACTCGCGCCCGTGCGGCGGCGTCAGCAGCGTGCGCGGCATGGGCTTGTCGAAGGGCCAGTGCTCCACGTTCACGACGAGGTGGACCAGGATCTGGCCGCCGTCCAGCGGCGCGAGGGGCGGCCGGTCGGGGCCGTAGGTGTAGGGGATGCGCGGGTTGCTCATCGGGGGCTTGTCTCCGGGGTGGATGGCTCAGTGTCCATGGAATCGGGGGGCGCGGCGTTCGGCGAACGCGGCGCGGCCTTCGGCGTAGTCGCGGCTCGCGAAGCACTGGCGCACCAGCGCGTCGACGGTGGCGCGCTGCTGCGCCGTGGGCTGGCCCATGCTGGCGCGGACCGCGGCTTTGGCGGCGCGCAGCGACAGCGGCGCCTGGCCCGCGATCTGTGCGAGCCAGGCATGGACCTCGGTGTCGAAGGCCTGGTCCGCGAAGCAGGCGTTGACCAGGCCCATGCGCAAGGCCTCTTCGGCGCCGATGAAGCGTGCGGTGTAGAAGATGTCGAACGCGGCCGCCGCGCCGACCAGCTGCACCATGCGCTGCATGCCGTCCAGCGCATAGCCCAGGCCCAGCCGCGCGGCCGGCATGCGCAGGCGCGCGGCCTGCGCGGCCAGCCGCAGGTCGCAGGCCATGGCCAGGCCGATGCCGCCGCCCAGGCACAGGCCCTGGATGCAGGCCACGGTGGGCTTGCCGCAGGTGGCCAGCGCGTCCTGGGCCGCGGCCACGGCCTGGTCGTAGGCGGCCACGGCCTCGGCGCCGTCGCGCAGCTGCGCGAACTCGCCGATGTCCGCGCCCGAGACGAAGGCCTTGTCGCCCGCACCGCGCAGGGCCAGCACGCGCACGCCGTCGTCCTGGTCCAGCGCGTGCACCGCGGCCGCGAGCTGGCGCCACATGGCCAGCGTCATGGCGTTGTGCTTGCGTGGGTTGCGGACGACCAAGGTGGCGACCATGCCCGCGCGCTCCACCGCGATGCAGGCGTCGCCGGCTGTCACCTCGGCTGTGTCTGCGGTGCTCACTGGAGTGCCTTCGCGCTGCGCGTTGCGGTGCTGAGCACCTTGGGGCGGCCCGGCGGTGCTCATACCACCGCCTGCGCCTGCAGCCGCGCCATGTCCTCGGCGCTGTAGCCGGCCTCGGCCAGCAGCTCCTCGGTGTGCGCGCCCCAGTCGGGTGCGGCCTGCGCGATGTGGGCCGGTGTGCGCGAGAGCGTGATGGGCTGGGCCACGAGCCGGTAGTTGCGGCCGTTGGCGGCCTGCACCTCCTGCGCGACGCCCAGGTGCCGCACCTGCGGGTCCTCGAACACCTGCGGCACCGTGTAGACCGGGCCGGCCGGCACGCCGGCGCGGTTCAGCAGCTCCACCCAGTGCGCCACGCTGTGCGGCGCGAAGTGCGCGGCCAGCCGCTGGTTCAGGTCCTCGCGGTGGACCACGCGCAGCTTCTCGGTCGCAAAGCCGGGCTCGGCCAGCAGGTCGGGCCGCTGCAGGCATTCGCAGAGCCGGCGCCAGTTGCCCTCGCCCGAGGCGCCGAGGTTGAAGGCGCCGTCGCGCGCGGCGAACAGGCCCATGGGGCTGCTCGTGGGATGGTCGTTGCCGGCCTGCACGGGCACGTCGCCGTCGTTGAGGTAGCGCGCGGCCTGGAAGTCCATGAGCGCCACCTGGGTGTGCAGCAGCGAGCCGTGCACCCATTGGCCCAGCCCCGAGCGCTCGCGCTCCAGCAGCGCGATCAGCACGCCCACGGCCACGTAGATGCCGGTGCCCGAGTCGGCGACGGCCAGGCCTGCGCGCACCGGACCCTGGGCCGCGAAGCCGGTCACCGACATCAGCCCGCCCATGCCCTGGATGATCTGGTCGAAGCCGGGCCGCCAGGCGTAGGGGCCGTCCTGGCCGAAGCCCGAGATGCTGGCCAGGATGATGCGCGGGTTCACGCGGCGCAGCGCCTCGTAGTCGATGCCCAGCCGCGTCTTCACATCGGGGCGCCAGTTCTCCACCACCACGTCGGCGGTTTCCACGAGGCGCAGGAAGGCCTCTCGCCCCTGCGGCTTCTTGAGGTTCAGCGTCATCGAGCGCTTGTTGCGGTTCAGGTTCTGGAAGTCGCCGCCCCAGCGGTCGGCCGCGAACATGGCTTCGTTGGGGTCCACGCCGCGCGGCGGCTCGATGCGGACCACGTCGGCGCCGAAGTCGGCCAGGATGCGCACGCAGGTGGGGCCGGCGCGCACGCGCGAGAGGTCCAGCACGCGAAAGCGCGACAGTGCGGGGGAGGCATGGATGGAGGGCATGGTGTGTGGTGCTCGCTCAGGGGAAGAGGTGGAAGAAAACGGGGGTCACGCGCGGGGCGGCAGCGCGAACTGGTGCGCGAAGGCCAGCAGCGCGGTCTCCGCGCCTGGCCTGGCCAGCGCCTGCACGCTGACGGGCCGGCCCTGCGGGTCCTTGCCGACCGGAAACACGATGGCCGGCAGGTCCAGGTAGTTCACGAAGGCCTGGTAGCGGTGCAGCGCTGCGAGCGCGCGCGCGTCGAAGCGCGCCGAGCCCGTGGTCACCGCGTCTGCATCGGGCACGCTGTGCGGCAGCGCGGGCAGCAGCAGCAGATCGGCGTCGCCGAAGCAGGCCGCGATGAAATCGGCGCACCGCGCCGCGCGCGAGGCCAGCGCATGGCGGTACCAGGCGACCGGCATGGCCCAGCCCGGCCACAGGATGGCCTGCGTGAGCGGCGCCAGGGTCTGCGGCGCGCGCTGCGCGAGCGGCGCATGGGTGGCGGCCGCTTCCACGTGCAGCACGACCTGCGCCAGGCCGGCCAGCGCATCGAGTCCGTGCAGGCCGGTGTGCCGCCAGAGCGTGGCACCGGCCGAGGCCTGCGCGCCGAAGCGGGCCAGGACCGCACGCACCGCGTCGTCCAGGTCGTCCTGTGCCAGCGCCGAGGCCAGGCGCCAGGCGCGCGGCCGGGCCAGCAGCTGCGCCAGGCCCTGCGGCTGCTGCAGCGCGTCCACCAGTGTGCGGTCGGCGGGGTCCAGGGCGGCCAGCACATGGGCGGCGTCCTCGGCCGATGCGGCCACGATGCCCACCGTGTCCAGCGAAGGTGCGAGCGGGGCCACGCCCTGCGCGCTGATGCGCTGCTGGCCCGGCCGCAGGCCGACCAGGCCGCAGGTGGCGGCCGGGATGCGCACGGAGCCGGCCGTGTCCGTGCCCAGCGAGGCCTGGCACAGGCCCGCGGCCACGGCCACGGCGCTGCCGCTGGACGAGCCGCCCACGGCCGCGGCCGGGTCCAGCGGGTTGCGCAGCGCAGGCGCATGCGGGTTCTCGGCCGTCGCGCCGCAGGCCAGTTCGGCCATGGCCAGCGCGCCCAGGTAGCTCGCGCCCTGGGCCGCGGGCTGCTGCAGGGCCAGCGCCTGCGGGCCGGGCCGGGCGCCGCAGGCCGGCCGCCCCAGCGCGGGCGCGCGCTCGCCGGTCTCGAACACGTCCTTGTGCGCGAGCGCCACGCCGCTGAGCGGCCCGCCGGGAACCGGGCCCTGCCGCGCTGCCTGGTGGACCACGCAGCCATGGGCGGTTGCGCCGCGCGCGAAGGCATGCCATTGGCGGTCCAGCGCGTGCTGCGCGCTGCAGCGGCCCTGCGCGATGGCCTCGCGCAGCGCGGTGATGCCGTTCATGCTGCGCATGTCGCGCTTGCCACAGAGGCCGGCGGCGCCGCCTCCTCGTGCACCAGGCGCTGGGCCAGCGGCGCGAGCCGCGCCAAGGTGCGCGCCACGCGGGCGATCTGCGGGGCCGGGATCTCGATGCCTTGCAGGCGCAGGCTGCAAAGCGTCCATGTCATCCAGGGGTCGGGGGCAAATTCGTCCAAGCAGGTCTCCAGTCGGTGGCGTCTAGAATAAAAAGACGGATGGCGTCTATAAATATATTTATAGCGCACATATTTATTGACTGCAAGCCTGCGTGACGAGATTTGCCGCATGAAAATTGCCGAACGCATACGCCTCGCGATCGAGGAAGCCGTCCAGAACGGCGAGCTGCTGCCCGGTGACACGGTCGACGAACAGCAGCTGATGCAGAGCTACGAGGTGTCGCGCACGCCGGTGCGCGAGGCCTTGCTGCAGCTGCAGGCCCAGGGCCTGGTCAAGAGCATGCCGCGCGGGGGCATGGTGGTGGCCAAGATGGACACCACGCAGCTGCTGGCCATGTGGGAGCTGCTGGCCGAGCTCGAGGGCGTGTGCGCGCGGCTGGCCTGCGAGCGCATGACGCCCGAGGAGCGCGCCGAGCTGGCCAAGGTGCACGAACGGGCGGGGGCCACGGTCAAGAAGAACGACCTGCAGGGCTGGCAGGAGCACAACCGGCGCTTCCACGAGCTGCTGTACCAGGGCGCGCGCAACCCCTATCTGCGCCAGGAGATCCTGCGCGTGCGCTCACAGACCGGTGCCTACCGGCGCCACGCCTTCGCGGCCGTGGGCCTGCTGCGCGCCTCCTGGGAGCAGCACGCCGAGCTGCTGCAGGCCATCGAGCAGCGCGACACCCAGGCCGTGGCGCGCTGCATGGTCCAGCACATGAGCCCTGGTCAGGGCACGACGAGCTTTGCCGCCTTCATGGCGGCGCTGCCGAAGGACCTGATGGACTGACTGGAGACTGGAGCCGCTCGCGCAGGAACGCGACGAAGGCCTGGACCTTGGCCGCCAGGTGCGCGCGCGAGGGGTACAGCGCGAACAGCCGGCGCGGCTGCGCCCTGAAGTCCTCCAGCGCGGTCTGCAGCGCGCCCTGGGCCAGCGCCTCCTGCACCATCAGGGCCGGCACCAGGCCCAGGCCGGCGCCGCGGCGCATGGCGTCGATGAGCAGCAGGCTGTTGTCCGAGCGGAAGTTGCCGCGCACCGGCACGCGCACGAGGCCGTCCGGGCCGTCGAAGCTCCAGGCGTCGCGGTCCTCGCCGAGCAGGTAGTGCATGCAGTTGTGCTGCGCGAGGTCCTGCGGCGCCGCGGGCTTGCCGTGGCGCGCCCAGTAGGCCGGCGCGGCGCAGACCACGCGCGCCAGGTCCATGAGCGGCACCGCGACCAGCGTGGAGTCTTCGAGCGCGGCGCGGCCGCGCAAGGCCACGTCGATGCCGTCGCGCACCATGTCGACCGCGCGGTCGTGCAGCTGCACCTCCAGTTCGATCTGCGGATGGGCCTGCTGGAACGCATGCAGGTGCGGCGCCAGCGTGGACAGCGTGAGCGAGGCCGGCGCGGCAACCACGAGCCGGCCCGTCAGCCCCTGGCCGACCGCGCGCACGTCGGCCAGCGCGTCCTCGACCTCGGACAACATGCGCACGCAGAACGCGTAGAAGCGCTCGCCGGCCTGCGTGGGCTGCATGTTGCGCGTGGTGCGCGCCAGCAGCCGGCAGCCGGTCCAGTCCTCCAGCGACTGGACTGCCTTGGTCACCACGGAGTTGGACAGGTTCAGATCGCGCGCCGCGGCCGACAGGCTGCCCTGTTCGACGACCCGGCAAAAGCAGTGCATGGCGGTGTGGCGGTCCATGGCGGCCGATGATGCCCCAGGCCGCAGGCCTTCACGTCGCAGGCCCTAGCGCCGCAGCGGCAAGGCCAGCGGGCGGATCGGCGCGGCATCGCCGCCGCGCAGCTTGAGCGAGGCCGCGACGAACGCGAACTCGTAGACGCGGTCCCGGGCCAGCGCCTCCAGGTCCACGAGCTCCAGGATGAACGCGCCCTGCTGGGCCAGCAGGTAGGTGTGGACCGGCACGTAGTTGTTGTCCGCGTCGGGCGGGAAGGTCTCGAAGCTCAGGTTGTCGGCGCCCACCACCATGGCGCCGCCGGTCTCGACCAGGAAGCGCGCGGCGTCCACGCCCATGCCGGGCGGCGCGTCCATGTAGGCATCGGCCTTCTCGTAGAGCTTCATGCGGCCGGTGCGGATCAGCACCACGTCGCCGCTCTGCAGCTGCACGTCCTGCCGGCGCAGGGCCTGCTGCAGGTCGGCGCGCGTCACGCGGTAGCCCGGCGCCAGCATGTCCACGCCCTTGGCGGCGGGCAGGTCGATGAGCACGCCGCGCGCCACGATGGGCGGGATGGTCTCGGCGCCGGTCTTCTTCCAGCCGCGGTCGCCCAAGTGCTCGCGCGCGTCGAAGCCGTTCCAGATCTTGCCGTTCAGGCCGAAGTGGTTGAGCGCGTCGATGTGCGTGCCCATGTGCGTGTACATGGAGATCGCGGCGCCCGTGTAGCTCACGTGCTGGTTCTGTTGGTGGCCCACGCCCAGCGGATCGTCCACCACGGTGCCATGCGGCGTGTGCGTCATCCAGATCTGGTAGCGCGGGTCGCCCAGGCCGTGCCAGCTCGGCATGCCGACGAAGTACTCGACCGACAGGTCGTACACGCGTGCGCCGTCGGCCCGCGCGAGCACCTGCGCCTGGCTGGCCGGGGTCATGAGGTTCAGGCGGCCGCGCTCGTCCGCGGGGCCCCAGGGGCTCTTGCCGACCACGGGCGGTTCGGCGGCCAGGCTTGGGCCGGGGCAGGACAGGCCGGCCACGGCCAGGACGGCGAGCAGGGCAGTGAGCAGGGCAGCAGGGGGGCGCTTGCAGGAATGCATCGAAAGGATCTCCACGAAAACAGGAAGTCGGCAGGGCGGATGCCAGGCCAGCCGCGACGGTAGGCAGTGCGCGGCCGCAGACCCAGCACCGTGCTGGAAAAGCTCTTTTCTCGGTTCGCGAGAGATCGCGCGTCCGCGCCTCGGGTAAGTACGGAGATGTTTTTTCAACTACTATAAATATATTTATAAACATTGAAATTATGTGCATCATGCGGGGTACGACACAGCGTGCTCCCGCACCCCAGAAAGGAACAGGTCGTGGACGCTCTCTCCGGTTCATCCGCCATGCCACCCGCGCAGGCGGCCCCTCTCTCCGGCACGGCCGGCATCCACCGCAAGGTCGCGTGGCGCCTGATCCCGTTCCTGATCTTCCTGTTCCTGCTGGCCTGGATCGACCGCGTCAACGTGGGCTTCGCCAAGCTGCAGATGCTGCAGGACCTGCAGTTCAGCGAGGCGGTCTACGGCCTGGGGGCCGGCATCTTCTTCATCGGCTACTTCCTGTTCGAGGTGCCCAGCAACCTGCTGCTGCAGAAGATCGGCGCGCGCAAGACGCTGGCGCGCATCACCATCCTGTGGGGCCTGACCTCGATGGCGATGGCCTACACGAGCACGCCGACCTCGTTCTACATCCTGCGCTTCCTGCTCGGTGCGTTCGAGGCCGGCTTCTTCCCGGGCGTGATGCTGTACCTGACCTACTGGGTGCCGGCCAGCCGGCGCGGCAAGATCAACGGCCTGTTCATGACCTCGTTCGCGCTGGCCGGCGTGATCGGCGGCCCGCTCGCGGGGCTGATCATGTCGGGCATGGACGGCGTGGCGCCGTACAAGAACTGGCAGTGGCTGTTCCTGCTCGAGGGCATCCCCTCGGTGCTGGCCGGCCTGGCCGTGCTGGCCTGGCTGCCCGACCGCCCGCAGTCGGCGCGCTGGCTCAGCGAGCACGAGAAGCGCGCGCTGGCGGCCGAGCTCGACCGCGAGCAGGCACACCAGGCCAAGCAGTCGCACTTCGGCCAGGCGCTGCGCAACCCGGTGCTGTGGCTGTGCACGGCCGCCTACTTCTGCATCGTGAGCGGCAACGCCACGATCGCGTTCTGGACGCCATCCATCGTGCGGGAGCTCGGCGTGCAGGGGGCGCTGAACATCGGCCTGGTGTCGGCCATCCCCTTCGTCATGGGCACGATCGCGATGGTGCTCAACGGCATGCACTCGGACCGCACCGGCGAGCGCACCGGTCATTGCGCCTGGGCCACGCTGGTGGCCGGCATCGGCCTGTCGGCCACGGGCGCGCTGCTCGGCCACCCGGTGCTCGCGCTCGTGGCGCTGAGCTTCGCGACCATCGGCATCCTGGCGGCCTTCCCGGTGTTCTGGTCCATTCCGGCGGCCTTCCTGACCGGCACGGCGGCCGCCGGCGGCATCGCGTTCATCAACTCGGTGGGCAACCTGGCGGGCTTCGCGGCGCCCTTCATGATGGGCTGGCTCAAGACCTCCACGGGCAGCCTGGCCGCGGGCCTGTACCTGGTGGCCGCCTTCGAGATCGCGGCGACCATCATCCTGCTCAAGGCCGTGCGGCGCTGGGTCCGCTAGCTCCGCGGGCTGCGCCCGGCCTGGCGACGAACCCGCGCGCGGCGCGGGTTCTTGGCGAGCGCCGTGGTCCCCGCGGTATTTCTCGGCTCGCGCAGGTTCTTTGCCGGCGCCGCTAGCATGCCGCGCGTATGCAGAGTCATTTGAACGCTTTCGTCGCCTGGGCCGATGCGTCGGTGCTGGGCCTCGTGGTGGCCGCGGCCATCGCCATCGTGCTGGCCTGGATG
>DATKFT010000155.1:0-9772 GCA_035544335.1 Pseudorhodoferax sp. | reverse complement strand
GCCACGAGCGGCGTGCACGCGCGCAAGTTCCACAAGACCGTGATCCAGTGGGGCCTCATCGCGCGCAAGGAACTGGGCCAGACCTTCGAGATCATCGGCACGCAGTCCAAGGAGCCGCAGGCCGGCCAGCCCATGAAGGTCCAGGTGCTCAAGAACGGCAAGCCCATCGCGGGCGTGCGCCTGTCCATCGGCGAGGACGGCCAACCCGTCACGAGCGGCGCCGACGGCACCGCCACGGTCACGCCCGTCGAAGGCAACAACCAGCTGCTGGCCATCCTGCGCATGCCCGTGCAGGGCGACCCCAAGACGACGCAGCTCAGCTACGAGTACCTGTTCGCGTTCCAGACGCACTGAGCTTGCGCCGCGCGCGCGGCGCTGCGCACCGGGCTCGTCGCCCGCCACGCCAGGCGGCATGGCGGGGGGCGCATGAACGCTCAGGCGCCGACGCGCAGCTGCTCGCCCACGGCCGTGCCGTGCATGGCCGGGTCGGAGACCGAGGGCGCACCGGTTTCCAGCCGGCCCGCGAAACGGCGGCTGTAGTCGGGCTGGCCTGCCACCGTCACGCTGAAGTCGTACCAGCCCATGGACGCCGCCAGGTTGCGCGTCACACGCGCGCGGCCCTTGACGGCGACGCTTGCAGCGACCGGCGCCGCGCTGGAATACGCATTCGTGACGACGCTGAAGCTGCAGTCGCGCGTGCCCGTGTTCGTGAGGTCCACGACCATCTCGCTCGTGGCAGCATCGAAGCGCACCGCGATCTCGGGGTTGGGCTGCGCGGCCGCGGCCACACGCCGCGCATTGCCCGTGAAGTGGCGGTGAAAGCCGTTCGGCCCGAGCACCCAGAGGTCGTAGGCACCGCTGGCCGACGGTGTCCATTCACCGGCCAGCCACTTGCCGGGCTCCACCGTGTAGCGGCTCGGGATCGCGCCCAGGTTCAGGCGGTCATAGACATGGAACACCGCACCCTGCGTGCCGGTGTTGCCGAAGTGGAGCTTCACGCGCGTGGCGCTCAGCGTGTTCGCGTCGGGCTGGACCGCGCAGTCCACATGCAGCGCATACGGCAGCGCGCGCGACGGACGTACGCCCTTTGCCTGCGCCGGCAGCACGGGCAGCGGCGCGGCGGGCGGCGTCGTCGTGCGGCCCAGCGCGCGGCTCGCGGCATCACGCGTCGCGGTTTCCGGCAGCGTGCTGATGAAATCGGCGTCGTTCGGCGTCGCGAAGTTGAAGCACGAGCTCAGGTCGCCCGCCACGCTGCGGCGCCAGGCGCTGATGTTGGGCTCCAGCACGCCAAAGCGCTTCTCGACGAAGCGGATGGTGGAGGTCTGGTCGAACACCTGCGAGTTGACCCAGCCGCCCTTGCTCCACGGCGAGATGACATACATCGGCACGCGCGGCCCCATGCCGTAGGGCCGGTGCTTGTACGCGTTGACCGCGGCCACACCGCCGTTGTCCTCGCCCAGGTACTCGCCTACCGTCGAGACCGTGCTGTCGCCGGCGCGCTGCGCCTTGGACGGATCGCTGTCCCATTGCGTGTACGAAGGCGGCGCCGGCGGCGGCATGTGGTCGAACAGGCCGTCGTTCTCGTCGAAGTTGATGATCAGCACCGTCTTGCTCCAGACCTCCGGGTTGGCCGTGAGCGCATCCAGCACCAGGGAGGTGTAGGCCGCACCCTGGGCCGGGCTGGAGGCGCTGGGATGCTCGGAGCCCGAGGACGTGGCGCAGATCCAGCTCACCTGGGGCAGCCGGTTGGCCAGCACGTCGGCCTTGAGCAGGTCGATGTCGCGCGTCTTGATGCCCTTTTCATACAGCGCCTGCTGGCGCGGCGTGCGCAGCGGCGACACGTTGGGCACGCTGGCCGCATTGGCCTCGCGGAACGACTTGAAGCCCAGCAGCGAGTTGAGCGCGTAGAACTCGCGCTCCTGGTTCTGGTAGACCTGCCACGACACGCCCGCATCTTCGAGGCGCTCGGCATAGGTCATCCAGGTGTAGCCGGTGCTGACCGTGCCGTTGCGCAGCTGGTTGTAGCCGTTGTCCATGGCCGGGCCGTTGAACACCCCGGGCTGGTTGGCATCGTCACGGCCCTCGTTGGTGCCGGTGTAGAAGAAGCAGCGGTTCGGGTTGGTGCCGCCCGAGAACGAGGAATGGTTGGCGTCGCAGACCGTGAACGCATTGGCCAGCGCGTACTGGAACGGCAGGTCGGCCTCCTTGAAGTACACCATCGAGGCGTTGTTCTTGAACGTGGGCCACCGGTTCATGCGGCCATGGTCCCAGGCATCCTGCGCATCGGGGTACAGATGCGGCGTGCCGGCGGTGCGCAGCAGCGCGAAGTTCTGCGTCGTGTCGCTGTACTGCGGCGCGAGGATGCTGGGGCTGCCCGCCGAGCCCGTGCCCTTGCTGTTGAACTGGTACCAGACGGTCTTGCCGTCGATGCCGTGCGAGTTCGGCACCGGGATCGGGAAGCGGTCGGCAAAGCCGCGCACGCCCGGCATCGCGCCGAAGTAATGGTCGAAGGACCGGTTCTCCATCATCATGAGCACGATGTGCTCGACGTCCTCGATGGTGCCGGTGCGGTTGTGGGCGGCGATGGCCAGTGCGTTGCGGATGGCCGGCGGAAACGAGGCCAGCGCGGCGGTGGCGCCGGCGCCGGAGGCCAGGGTTCGCAGGAAGCTGCGACGGGTGGGTGTGGTCATGGGAGGTGGGGTGTTGGCGTGCACGACGTTGGAGCACGCTGGCACTCTAGGATTCCGTGATGGCAGTCCGATGACCCAGCCTGCGCGCCACGCGTTGCTGCCACGCACCGCATGCAGCACGCACGCATGCTTCAGTCGGCCGCCTCTTGCCGCCATCGCAGGAACTCGATGAGCGTGCGCAGCGGCGCGGGCAGCTGCCGGCGCCCCGCGTAGTACAGGTAGAAACCCGGAAACGGCGGGCACCAGCCCTCCAGCACGCGCAGCAGCCGTCCTGTGGCGATGTGCTCCGCGACATGCTCCAGCAGCGTGCAGCCCAACCCCGCACCGTGCAGCGCCGCGGCAACCACCAGGTCGGAGTCGTCCAGCGTGAGCGACCCGGGTGCCAGCACGTCGATGCTCACGCCGCGCCGTGCGAACGGCCAGCGGTACATAGCGCCGCTTGTAGCGAAACGGTAGTTGATGCAGCGGTGCCGGGCCAGGTCCCGCGGCGTGCGCGGCGGCTTGTGCGCGGCAAAGTAGGCGGGTGCGCCCACGATGGCCAGCCTCAGATCGGGCGTGACGCGCACGGCCACCATGTCGGCGTGCAGGCTCTCGCCTGGGCGGACGCCGGCGTCGAAGCCGCCCGCCACGATGTCCGAGAAGCTGTCCTCCGTTTTCAGTTCGAGCTGGATCGCAGGATGGGCGATGGCGAAGCGTGCCAGCCGCGGCGTGAGCACGCGCGCCGCGAGCTTGGGCATGTTGAGCCGTACGGTACCCACGGGATGCTCGGGGGTGCCGCTCGCGGCCTCGACGGCGCCGCGGATGTCCGCGAACGCCGGTGCGATGCGCGCGAGCAAGGCCGCGCCGATCTCGGTGGGCGCGACGCTGCGCGTCGTGCGGTTCAGCAGGCGCGCGCCCATGCGCTCCTCCAGTCCACGCACGGTGTGGCTCAGCGCCGATGGCGACAGGCCCAGGCGCGCAGCGGCACGGCGGAAACTGCGCTCCTGCGCGACGGCGGCAAAGGCTTCCAGTTCCGCGAATTCGGACCCGCGCATGATTGTTGACTCCGGTTCAGCAGCCCATTCGATTATGGGTGGATTGTTCATTGATGACAGCGGAGGCATCCTTGCAGACATCCGAAACCACACCAGCCACGCGATGACCGCATCCGCCTCCTCCCTCCCCCTCCAACCAACCACCGCCCGCCTGCAGGGCCGCGTCGTCCTCGTGACCGGCGCGGGCAGCGGCATCGGCCGCGCCGCCGCCCTGGGCTTTGCGCGCGCGGGCGCCACGGTCGCGCTCGCCGGACGCCGCAAGGCCCGGCTGGACGAGGTCTCGCGCGACATCGCGGCGGCCAGCGGCACGGCCGAGAGCTTCAGCGTCGACCTGGCCGATGCCGCGGCGGCCGCGCAGCTGCCCGGGGACGTGCTCGCGCGGTTCGGCCGTCTGGACGCTGCGTTCAACAATGCCGGCACGGCCTCCTTCGTGCCACTGGAGCAGGTCAGCGCACAAGCGTTCGACCATGTGATGGCGACCAATGTGCGCGCCGTGCTGCTGCTCATCCAGCAGGAGGTGGCCGCCATGCGCGCGGGCGGGCACAGCGGCGCCATCGTCAACACCTCGTCCATCGCGGCCAGCGGCGGCCTAGCAGGCATGGCGATCTACGCCGCCAGCAAAGGCGCACTGGACGCCATGATCGGCTCCATCGCGCTGGAGGTCGGCAGGCACGGCATCCGCATCAACAACATCCGGCCCGGCATCATCCGCACGCCACTGCTGGAGCAGGTGCCGCCAGAGGCGTTGCCGGCCTTTGCGGCACACGCAGCGCTGCAGCGCGTGGGCGATCCCGAGGATGTGGCCGATGCCGCGGTCTGGCTGTGCTCGGACGAGGCCCGCTTCGTGACCGGCCAGTCCCTGACCGTGGACGGTGGCTTCAACATCGCCGGCCTGCGTTGAGGCCAGGCCCGGCGAAGGGCGGCCTGTCGTGGATGCGCCCTTCGCGCCTGGCGAACGAACAGGGCATCGGTACAGGACATGCCCCGCCAGACAGCAGCCGCGACGACGCCGTACGCCGCAGCGGCCACCGCTGCCGGCCCCGCGCCTGCGACCTGCAACATTGCGTAAACCGGAGCCGGCCCAGCGAGTCACAGCCGTTCGGGCGTAAATTGGCTGTCCCTGCAACGACAAGGAACAGCACCGTGCCCAAACTCGACAGCAACAAGAAGGCCGACCTCAAGACACGCCGCAAGGCCGCGCTCGCGACGCCCAGCGACCTCAAGGCCCAGGCCACGGTCGACATCGCCGCCGCGCTCAATGGCGTGCTGGCCGACGTGTTCGCGCTCTACCTCAAGACCAAGAACTTCCACTGGCACATGAGCGGCCCGCACTTCCGCGACTACCACCTGCTGCTCGACGAACAGGGCGACCAGCTCTACGCCATGACCGACCCGCTGGCCGAGCGCATCCGCAAGGTGGGTGGCACCACGCTGCGTTCCATCGGCCACATCGCGCGCATGCAGCGCATCAGCGACAACGACGCCGACTACGTGGCGCCGCCGGACATGCTGGCCGAACTGCGCGAGGACAACAAGACCTTGGCAGCGCGGCTGCGCGAGGCCCACGACGTGGCCGACACGCACCGCGACATCGCCTCGGCCAGCCTGCTGGAGAACTGGATCGACGAGACCGAGCGCCGCACCTGGTTCTTGTTCGAAGCCGGCCGCACCGGCGCGGGCTGAGCGCCGGCCCTGGGACCGCAGGTGTTCGCGCCACGCATGCGCTGAACACGCCGGGCATGCGCTGCGGCCCTGTACGGCCCGGGCAGCCTGGCCTCAGGCCGCAGCCTGCGCCTGTTGCGCGTCGCCATCGAAGCGGATCGCAGCGATGAGTGCACGCAGGCCGCTCGAGACATGGCGGTGCCCGGGGTAGTACAGGCGCAGCCCCGGGTAGAAGGGACACCACTCCGTCAGCACGCGCTCGAGCCGCCCGTCCTGCAGCGCGGCGTGCACGAGGTGCTCGGGCACGAACGCAATGCCCAGGCCGTCGATCGCGGCGTCGACCATGAGCGGCTGGTCGCTGAGCGTGATGCGGCCTGCGACGTTGAGCGACGCGGCGGTGCCGCGGCGTTCGAACTCCCAGTGGTAGATGGCGCCGCTGTCGAAGCGGAACCGGATGCAGTCGTGGCTGTGCAGGTCCTGCGGCGCCGCAGGCCGACCCCGCGCCTTGAAGTAAGCCGGTGCCGCCACGGCGGCGAACCGCACGGGGCCTGTCACTGGCACGGCGACCATGTCTTGCGGCACGGCCTCTGCAAGGCGGATGCCCGCATCGAAGCCCTCGGCCACGATGTCGCTGAGCCTTCCGTCGCTGACGATGTCCAGATGCACGAGAGGATGCTCGCGCAGGAAGCGCGTGAACACGGGTCGCAGGACCCAGCGGATCGCGCCCTCGCTGGCGTTGATGCGCACCGTGCCGCTCGGCGTCTCGCGGAACGCGTCGACCTCGCGCATCGCCTCGGAGATGGAGGACATGGCGGGACGCAGCTTGGCGGCCAGCCGCTCGCCTGCATCCGTCAAGGCCATGCTGCGCGTCGTGCGGTTGAACAGCCGCACCGCCAGCCGCTGCTCCAGGACCTTGATCGAATGGCTGACCGCCGACGGCGTCACGTCGAGCTCGACGGCCGCCGCGCGAAAGCTGCGGTGCACGGCCGCGGAGAGGAACACGCTCAGCGCAAAGAGATCGCCGCCCTTCAATTGGTGAACGTCTTTCATTGGAGCATGCAGTATTGGCAGGATTGTTTTGATATTAGAGGCTCCCTAGACTGGCCCGGGCAACAACCTCAAGGAACGATCCATGTCGCAAAAAATCCTGATCACCGGTGCCAGCTCCGGCTTTGGCCGCGGCGCGGCACTCGAACTGGCGCGGCTGGGCCACCGGGTCGTGGCGACCGCCGAAACCTGGCCACAGGTCCGCAGCCTGCGCGCAGATGCCGCACAAGCGGGGGTCGAGCTCGAAGTGATCAAGCTGAACCTGCTCGACAAGATCGATCTCGCGCGCGCGGGCTCGTTCGACCCCGACGTTCTGGTGCTCAATGCCGGCGTGATGGAAGGCGGCTCCCTCGTCGACATCCCCATGCAGCGCGTGCGCGAGTCCTTCGATATCAACGTGTTCGGACACCTGGAGCTGGTCCAGGCGATCGTGCCGAAGATGGTGGCCCGCAAGTCCGGCAAGATCGTGTGGACCTCGTCGATGGGCGGCATCCTGGTGGTGCCGTTCCTGGGCGCGTACTGCGCAACGAAGCACGCGATCGAGGCCATCGCCGGTTCGATGAAGGCCGAGCTCGCGCCCTACGGCGTCAAGGTGGCCACCGTCAATCCGGGCGTCTTCGGCACAGGCTTCAACGACACGGGCGCCGAGAGCTACGTCCAGTGGTACGACGCCGACACGGCGGTCGTGCCCATGCCCGATTTCAGTGGCAGCCTGGCAGAGCAGGCCGACCCGCAGGAGATGGTCGACGCCATGGTCCAGATCATTCCCGCCGACCAGCACCCCTACCGCACCATGCGCCCGCTCGCAACCATCGATGCGGCCAAGCAGTGGCAGCAGACCGAGTGGACCCAAGATGCCTAACGTCACCCTCGACGAAGCCCAGCACATCGTGGACCGCGGCCGCGTGGCGGCCGGGGAGGCCGGACTGAAAGCCGTCTTCGCGGTGCTGGACGCCGGCGCCCATCTCGTCACCTTCTCGCGCATGGACGGCGCATGGCTTGCATCGAACGAGTTGGCCATCGCCAAGGCCCGCGCCTCCGTGATGTTCCAGATGCCCAGCGAGGCGCTGAATGCCCCGCTGCAGATCGGCCAGCCGCTTCCGCATTTCGACCATGTCCATGCGGGAGGCCTGCTGCTGATGGGCGGCGGCCTGCCCCTGTTCGGCAGCGACGGCGTGCTGGCCGGTGCGCTGGGCGTGTCGGGCGGAACACCCGAGCAGGACGCCGCGCTCGGCCGTGCAGCGCTCGCCTGAGATGCGCCCACCCACCACCCGGCTGGGCGCCGCGGCACTCATGGCCATCCTGGCCGGCTGCGCCACGGTGCGGCAGACCGATCTGGACGCCTGGGCCGGCGTTCCCGTGGCAGCACTGGACACGCACCCGCTTTTCGTCACGATCCCGATGTACCGCACGCTGACCGAGGGCGGCATCGAGATCCGCAATTACGTCAACAGCCAGGCGGCGCAGCAGTGCTTCACGCGCGTCGAGGCGCGCCACCGCGACCACCACGATCTGGAACACACCGCGTTCATGGCCTGCTCGGACAACGGCCTCGTCTGCAACAACCTGTTCTACGTGCAGGGTGGGCAGGTCATCCGCTACGCGCCGACCGGAGACTGCTACACGGATGCGCGCGTGCGGCCGCAGCCCGACCTGCCGGCCCACCGCGCACCCGCGCGTTGACCGCGCAGCGGCAAGGCGCTCGGGTGGCACCGCACAGACCCCGGATGGTCGAGACCTACTTCCAGGCCGAGCGCACGCACGGCCTGCTGTTCATGGCAGTGGGTGTGGTGATGGCGGGACTGGCGGTCTGGGGCTGGCGCCAGGCGGCGCTGTGGCGCGGTGCCGCATGGCCCTTGATCGCGATCGCAGCCATCCAGTTGCTCGTGGGCGCGTCCCTGTGGTGGCGAAGCCCCCAAGACAGCCTGCACGTGCAGCACGCCGTGCAGACGGACAGCGCGCGCACCGCGGGCGAGGAGATCCCGCGCATGCAGGCCGTCATGCAGAACTTCCGGCTGCTGCGCCGCGTCGAGCTGGGCCTGCTCGCGGTGGGCATCGTCTTGTTGCTGCTGTGCGCGCGCGGCAGCGCGTGGCAGGGCGCCGGCCTCGGCCTCGTGGTCCAGGTGGGCCTGGTCATGGCGCTGGACGCCGTCGCCGAGCGGCGTGGAGCGGCCTATCTGGCGTGGCTGCAGTCGCTCTGAGCCTCGGCTGTTCCGCGACGCATACGGCCGACACCGCTGCGCCCCGATGCGCGCTACCCTGCACCATGGACACCACGCAGCCCGTCGATCCCGCGGTCTTCTCGCACATCCGCATCGTGCTGAGCATGGTGGTGAGTCTGGGCATCGCGCGGCTGCTCTCCGGCCTCGCGCGCTTCGTCCAGCACCCGGGGATCTACCGCATCTACGTCGTGCACCTCATCTGGGTGGCATCGCTGCTGCTGTCGATGATGCACTTCTGGTGGTGGGAGTTCTCGCTGGCGCAGCTGCAGACCTGGCGCTTCGAGACCTACGCCTTCGTCGTGGGCTACGCCGCGCTCTACTACTTCCTGTGTGCGCTGCTGTTCCCCGACAACCTGGCGGGCTACACGGGCTACCGCGACTACTTCATGTCCCGGCGCAAGTGGTTCTTCGGACTGCTGGCCGCGAGCTTCATCGTCGATGTCGTGGACACCTGGATCAAAGGCCGGGACATCCTGTTCGCGCAAGGCCATGAGTACCCGCTTCGCGCGGCAGCGCATGTGCTGCTGTGCCTGGTGGCGATCCGCACGGACAACGCGCGCTTCCATGCCGTCTTCGGCCTGCTCAGCCTGCTCTACCAGGTGTCCTGGATCCTGCGGCTGTACGACGTGATCGGCATGTGAGCGGCACGCGCTCAGCCCAGGATGGCCCAGACCCGCCCGCTCGCCCAGTACATCGCCACCACGCCAATGCCATACAGGGCCGGTGTGCGCGCCTGCGCGAAGCTGGGCCAGGGCGCCAGCAGCTTGCTGAGCAGCCAGGCCAGCAGCACCACGCCGAGCTGGCCGATCTCCACGCCCACGTTGAAGCTCAGGAGCGCGATCGGCAGATGGTTCTCGGGCATGTCGATCTGCTTGAGCGCGCCCGCGAACCCCAGGCCGTGCACGAGGCCGAACAGAAAGGCCACCAGTGCCGGCCAGCGGCGCGACAGCGTGGCCTCCTTGTGCAGCGCCTCGCCGGCCACGAGCATGATGGACAGCGCGATGGCCGCCTCCACGGGCGGCGGGCGCAGCGCCAGCAGGCCGAACGCGCTGAGCGCCAGCGTGATGCTGTGCGCCGCCGTGAAGGCCGTGATGGTCCACACCAGCCGGCGGTTGAA
>DATKFT010000154.1:0-1985 GCA_035544335.1 Pseudorhodoferax sp. | reverse complement strand
GGGCGGCCATCGCGCTCACTCGGGCCGGATGCCGGCGATGCGCACGGCTTCGCGCGAACGCGCGTAGTCGGCGCGCAGCAGCGCCTCGAAGCCGGCGGGTCCGCGCTCGGCCGCGCTGGCCGCGCTCAGGCCCAGCCCCTGCAGCCGCTCGACCATGGCCGGCGCGGCCAGCGCCTCGCCGGCCGCCGCCTCCAGCTTGCGCAGGATGGGCGCCGGCGTGCGCGCCGGGGCCAGCAGGCCCACGTAGCTCTGCGCCGTGAAGTCGCGCGCGCCGCCCTCGATGAAGGTCGGCAGCTCGGGCGCGAGCGGGCTGCGCTGCGCGGAAGCGATGGCCACGATGCGGGCCTTGCCCGCCTTGTGCAGCGGCAAGGCGGTGGAGAACTCCATCGAGGCGGCCTGCGTGGCCCCGCCCAACAGGTCCGGTACCAGCGAGTTGCCGCCGCGGTAGGGCACGTGCAGCAGCCGTGCGCCGGTCAGCGCGTTGAAGCGCTCCATGGTCAGCTGGGTGGCACTGCCGATGCCCGAGGAGGCGCAGCTCACGGCGCCCTGCTGCGACAGCGCGATCAGCTCCTGCAGGGTCCTGGCCGGCACATCGTTGTGGACGATCAGCACGTGCGGCACCACGCCGGCCAGTGCGATGGGCGCGAAGTCCTGCAGCTGATAGGCCAGCTTGGCCTGTACGAATGGATTGATGGTCAGCGGCCCGTTGGACCCCACGAGCAGGGTGTAGCCATCGGCCGGCCCCTGCGCGACCACGCCGGCGCCCAGGCTGCCGCCCGCCCCGGCCCGGTTGTCCACGACGATGGCCTGGCCCAGCAGCGGCCCCATGGCGGCGGCCAGCAGCCGGCCGACGCCGTCGACGTTGCCACCCGCGCCGAACGGCACGACGAAGCGGATCGCGCGGTCCGGATAGCCGGACCCCTGGGCCCGCAGCGGCAGCGCGGTGGCGGCCAGCAGCGCAGACAGCGCGTGGACGGCCCTGCGGCGGTTTGGAACGAATGGCATGCTGGTCTCCTTCAATGCGCCTGCCGGCGGTCGCCGATCCTGGTGGCCGATCCTGGTGCCGACCCTGCCCGCGATTGTGGGAAGACCCGCGCCGGCCAGGGTTGCCATCTGCCGTCTCCAATGTTCTAAATTCCTGATCGGGTGCTGTACCCTCCGGCCATGCTTTCGCTGCACCATCTGCGCGTGCTGGCCGCCGTGTCGCGCTCCGGCAGCGTGCGCGCGGCCGCCGAAGCGCTGCTGCGCGCGCCGTCGGCCGTGAGCCGCTCGGTGGCGCTGCTCGAACAGGCGCTGGCCCTGCCGCTGTTCGAGCGGCGCGGCCGCGGCATGCTGCCCACGGCCGCCGCGGAGGTCGTGCTCGCGCGGCTGGCCTGGATCACGCAGGAGCTGCAGGCCGTCGTGGACGAAGCCGGCAGCGCCCGCCAGCGCGGCGCGCCCACGGCCGTGCTGGACACCCTGTTCGACGAACGCCGGCTGCTCGCGGTCTCGCTGCTGGCCGAGGTGCGCCACATGCCCACGGTGGCGCTGCACCTGGGCATCACGCAGCCGGCCGTCAGCGCGGCGCTCGCGCGCCTGGAAGATGCGCTGCAGCAGCGGCTCTTCCTGCGCACGGCCCGCGGCCTGCTGCCCAGCGACGCGGGCGCCCGCTGGATCCTGCGCTTCGACCGCGTGCTCGCGGCGCTGCGCCACATGGAGGACGACGTGGCGGCCACGCGCGGCAGCCTGGAGGGCCTGGTGACCGTGGGCACGCTGCCCCTGGCGCGCACGCAGCTGCTGCCGCAGGCGATCGCCGCCGTGCTGGCCGGCCACCCGCGGCTGCGCGTGCATTCGCTGGAGAGCCCCTACGAGCAGCTGTGCGCCGGCCTGCTGGCCGGCAAGGTGGACTTCATCGTCGGCGCGCTGCGGCCGCTGGCCGACCGCGCACTGACCAGCGAAGTCCTGTTCGTCGACCAGCTCGGCGTGGTCGCCGCGGCCGACCACCC
>DATKFT010000153.1:0-2007 GCA_035544335.1 Pseudorhodoferax sp. | reverse complement strand
TCGGGCATGCGGCTGTTGGCGCGCAAGAGGCGCAGCAGCGCGGCGTCGACCTCGCCCGCGCGGTACAGCCGCATGGGCGGGATGCGCAGGCCTTCCTGCTGGATGCTGGTCGCGTGCGTGGGCACCGAGCCCGGCGCGATGCCGCCCACGTCCTGGTGGTGCAGCACGCAGGCCACGAGCGCGACCACCGCACCGTCCACGCAGACCGGCCGCACGAGCGTGAGGTCGGGCAGGTGCGTGCCGCCATGCCAGGGGTCGTTGAGCAGGTAGCCATCGCCCTCGGCCATGGCCGGGGCCGGATACAGCGCGAGCAGGCCGGCCACGGCCGGCGACAGGCTGCCCAGCAGCAGCGGCAGGGTGCGCGCCTGGGCCACGAGCCGGCCGTCGGGCAGCAACACCGCGGCCGCGCAGTCCATGGCCTCGCGCACCACGCTGGAGACGGCTTCGCGCACCAGGCACTGCTGCATGCGGTCGGCCAGCTGCTCCAGCGCGGCCGGCAGCGTGTCGGTGGCTGGCGCTGCGGCGCTTGCCTCCACCGCCGGTGCCTGCAGGCCCAGCGCCTGCACGGTGGCCAGCGTGCGCTCGTACTCGCCGTCCTGCGCCAGCACCGCGTGCGAGCAGGCCAGGGGCAGATCGGGCCAGAGCTGCGCGATGCGCTGCGCGAGCGCCAGCTCGTGTGCGGGGTTGCGCTGCGCGAACAGCAGGCAGATCGCGATGCCGGCGGGCGGACGCGGCAGTGCGGCCAGCGCGTTGAGCACGCCGGCCGGGTCCAGCGGCTCGACCTCGGCGCCCGCGGCGTCGATGCGGCCGCGCGCTTCGATGCGCCAGCCGGCCGGCAGCAGTTCGGGCCAGGGCGAGGCCGGCACGTGCAAGGCGTAGGGGTCGGCGCGGTTTTGCCGCGCCAGGGTCAGCACGTCGGCGAAGCCGTCGGTGCAGATCAGCGCAATGTCCCGCATGTCAGAACCGATCGGGCCGGAACGGCGTGAGGTCGACCTGCGTGGGCCGTCCGGCCACGAGGTGCGCGACCTCGCGCCCCGTGCTCGCGCCCATGCACATGCCCATGTGGCCATGGCCGAAGGCCAGCCAGGCGTTGTCGGCGCTGCGCGCGCGGCCCACCACGGGCAGGCTGTCGGGCAGGCAGGGCCGGTGGCCCATCCACTGCGTGGTGGCGCTGGTGTCCAGGTGCGGAAACAGCTGCTGGCCCAGGCGCAGCAGGGCCTGGGCGCGCTCGAAGCGCGGCGGCGCCTTGAGGCCTGCGAACTCCACGGTGCCGGCCAGCCGCAGGCCCATGGCCATGGGGTTGACCATGAGGTTGTTCTCGACCGCCATCACGGTGTGGCGCAGTTGCAGGTTGGAACTGCGCACCGTGACGTGGTAGCCGCGCTGCGTCTCCAGTGGCACGCGCGCGCCCAGCTGCGCGGCCAGCGGGGCCGACCAGGCGCCGGCCGCCACCACCACGCCGTCGACGGGCAGGCAGCTGCCTGCGTCGGTGCGCACGCCCGTGACCTGGCGGCCGGCCCGCTCGAAGCCTGCCACGCGCTGGCGCAGGTGCACGGCGCCTTGCGCCATGCAGTGCGCATGCAAGGCCTTGACCAGGGCCGAGGGGTCGGTCGTGGAGCCGTTCTCGGGCGCGAGGATGCCGAAGCGAAAGCGCCCCTTGAGGTCGGGCTCCAGCGCTTCCAGTTCGTCCTGCTCCACGTCGCGCATCTGCACGCCCAGCGAGCGGCGCAGGCCCATGCCCCAGGCCCATTGCGCGGCTTTCTCGCGCGAGGAGTACACGTACAGGCAGCCGCTGCGGCGCACGAGGTCCGTGGCCTGGGCGTCCTGCAGCAGCGGGCCGTAGCAGTCGAAGATGGGCACGAGCAGGCTGCGCAGCGCGGTGGCGATGCGCGTGACCTCCTCGCGCGTGGAATGCCGCAGCATGCGCACGAGCCAGGGCACGACCACGGGCGCATAGCGCCAGCGCACCGTGAGCGGGCCCAGCGGATCGAGCAGCCAGCTGGGCAC
>DATKFT010000152.1:0-1708 GCA_035544335.1 Pseudorhodoferax sp. | reverse complement strand
ATTTATTTTCCGATAAATTCAATCAGAAATTATTCGGGGACACATCAATTCCGGACGCAACGATGCCTCTGCAGCCGCGCATGGCCGCCGGGTTTCGCCTGGTCTAAGAGGGGTTTTGGCGCGGCCGGCCCGGCTGCCTGGGCGTCAGCCGCCGGGGCGCCATGCGCTGCAGGCGGGCCACGAAAGCCGCGTCGCCCAGCACCCAGCCGCCCAGCACGGAGCGCGTGAGCGCCTCCTGCTGCATGCTGCCGATGCCATGGCGCACCAATTCGGCGTAGGCTGCCTCGCGCGCGAACGGCGTGTTGCCCAGGGCCCAGTACGCCGCGGGCGGCGTGAGCCAGCCGTCGTGGCGCAGCCCGGCGTAGTGGCCATGGCTGGACCAGCGGTACTCGGCCGCCTCGCGCACCAGGCCGGTGCGCACCGCGTTCAGATCGAAGTAGGCCATGCACGCCAGCACATGCGCGTCGGGCTGCAGCACCGCGGACCGGTAGCGCCCTTCCCACAGCGTGCCGCTGCGGCCGTGCGCCTGGTTGAAGCGCCGCACATAGGTGCGGCCCATGGCCTGCAGCGCGCGCGGCAACGCATCCGGCTCGGACGGCGTGAGCAGCAGATGAAAGTGGTTGGGCATGAGCACGTAGGCGTGCACGGCCACGCCCGCGCTGCGGCACTCGCGCGCAAGCAGCTCCAGCATGGTCTCGTGCTCCTGTGCATCCGTGAAGATGGGCTGGCGGTCGTTGCCGCGCTGCAGCACATGGTGCACCTCGCCGGCCAGCGACAGGCGGGGAAGCCGGGCCATGCTCAGACGCGCCCGGCCGCGCCCGGCTGCGCCAGCGCCACCGCGGCGCACAGCGGTGCACAAAACCGTGCGCGTGCGGACGGCATGACGTTCAGACCGCCGGCAGCAGGTCGAACCGGGTCGCGCGCAGCGACTGCAGCCCGAACTCGTCCAGCAGCTGCTCCAGGCGCTCGGCAGCACTGCGCTTGCCGCGGCCACCGCTGCGGCGCGCCACGATGAGCTCGTTCTTGAGGCTGTGCTCCCAGCCCACGAGCTCGGTCACCGTGACCTGGTAGCCGCAGGCCTCCAGGTACAGGCAGCGCAGCACATTGGTCAGCTGGCTGCCGATCTCGCGCGTGTGCAGCGGGTGGCGCCAGAGTTCGGCCAACGGCGTGCGCGCCAGCGCGAGCGCCTTGTGCTGACGCAGGCTGGCCGCCACCTCGGCCTGGCAACACGGCACCAGCACCATGCTGGCAGCCTCCTTCTGCAGGCCGAAGCGGATCGCGTCGTCCGTCGCGGTGTCGCAGGCATGCAGCGCCGTGACGATGTCGATGCGCGGCGGCAGCTGGTCCGACGCTCCGGCCTCGGCCACGCTGAGGTTCAGGAAGGACATGCGGCCAAAGCCCAGCCGCTCGGCCAATGCGCGTGACCTGTCGACGAGCTCGCTGCGCGTCTCGATGCCGTAGACATGGCCCGGCCGCTGGCCGAACACGAGGTCGTACAGCATGAAGCCCAGGTAGGACTTGCCCGCACCGTGGTCGGCCAGGGTGATGGGCGCATCGGGCGCGAAACCCTCGCGCATCTCGCGCTCGATGAACTGCACGAGGTGGTAGACCTGCTTGAGCTTGCGGCGCGAGTCCTGGTTGAGCCGGCCCTCGCGTGTGAGGATGTGCAGCTCTTTGAGCAACTCGATGGACTGGCCAGGCCGCAGCT
>DATKFT010000151.1:0-2964 GCA_035544335.1 Pseudorhodoferax sp. | reverse complement strand
CTGGTGTTGGCGTAGCCGAGCTCCAGCGCATCGATGAAGCGGGTCGCGTGCGTGAGGCCCAGTGCGCTCGCGGTCGCCTCGGTCGACCGCCTGGCCATCTGCACATCCAGCCGCTGGTCCAGCGCGGTGTGCTGGGCGTCCAGCGCCTGCGCGGGCGCCGGGGGCAGCTCGGGCAGCCGGTCGGCGAGCCGGAAGTCCAGCTGCGCGCCCGCCAGCCCCAGCACGCGTGCCAGGCGCTCGCGCTCGACCAGCAGCTGCTGTTGCGCGCGGGCCAGGCCGGCCGTCGCATCGGCGTAGAAGGCATGCTCGCGCATCTGCGCGAGCTTGCTCAGGTTGCCCGCCCGCACCATGCGCTGGGACAGCAGGCTGGCCACCTCGGCCGCCTCGCGGACCTGGCCCAGGTAGTGCACGAGCTCCTGCGCGGCCACGGCGCCGAAGTAGGCACGCCGCGCCTGCGCGGCCGTGCCCACGGCATCGTAGGCCGCCTGCAGCTGCGCCTGCGCGAAGTTGCGCTGCTGGACCTCCAGCGCCTTGGGCAAGGTCAACAGGCTCAGCACATTGAACATCACGGCGCGGTCGATCTCGACCGTGCCGTTGCCCGACATGCGGCCGAAGCTGAACAAGGGGTTGGCCGGCCGGCCCGCCTGCACGAGATCGGACTCGGCGATGCCCAGACCGTGCAGCTTGGCCTGCAGGCCCCGGTTGTTCAGCAACGCCAGTTCGACGGCCGCATCGGGCGTCAGGGGCTGCTGCAGGATCTGCGCGACGCGCTGCTGCGCGCCGCGGGCCTGCTCCGCCGTGCGTTGCAAGGCCACGGGCTGGCCGGTGCGCTGCTGGGTCAGCTCGGACACCTGGCCCATGCCGCCGTCGGGCGAAAAGGACGCGCAGCCCGCGAGCACGAGGGCGGCTGCCGCCGCTGCCGTGGCCCGCATCATCGCCGCGCTCCCGCGGGCGCGTGGCCCGCATGCGGATCGGGCACCGGCGTGGCATGGCCGGCAGCGGGTGCGCCCGGTGCAGCACCATGGCCATGACCGGCTGCTGTGGGCGGGTGTGCGGGTGTGTGTGCGGGCGGGCGCAGCAGACCGTCGTTCAGCTCGCGCCAGTTGCCCGGCTGGATGTCAGTCCAGGGCTGGTAGCCCGCAAAGGCGGATGCATAGGTCAGCGGCGCAGAGAGCGACGCTGCTGCCGGGTCCGGCGCGGCTTGGGCAGCCGCGGCCAGGGGGAGGCTCAGCGCCACGGCCGGCGCGAACCCCGAGAGGAAATTTTTCATGGATCGAAGACATCTGGAACACCGGCCTGGCGGCCGTCACATGCCTGCGCGCACGCGCGCAGGCGCCATCAGGCCTCATCGAGGCCGCCATGGATCAGATGCTTCGGGGAGGTCGCTCCAGGCCCTCGGGCACGAAGCTGCGAACCTGCGTGCCGTCGGCCGGAAACAGCGCCGTGGCCGGTCCCAGGGGCGCGACCGCCCAGGCGAGCGTGACGGGCGTGGGCGTCAGCGAGCAAAAGCTCGCGCACAGATTGCACGTGTCCAGCGTGGGTGCGGCGTCCGGTCCGGCAGGGTCGCCGTGGCCGCCATGGCCTGCAGCACCGTCGCGGCCAGCGTCCGCTTCCGCATGGCCGTGCCCCTCTCCATGGCCGCCATGTGCATGCGGCGACATCCCGTGGCCCAGGTCCAGCATCGGCGCGGACGGCAGGCCGCTGCTGTCGGGCGCGCACAGCATGGCGGCCGCCATCGCCCCGCGCAGGGGCAACAGCGCGCACAGCAGGACCAGCAGCCAGATGCGGAGATGTTTCACAAAGGACGGGCGTCGCGGACGCGTTCCAGAGGCAAGGCCTCGGCCGAACAAAAGCGCGATCCTAAACCTTGTCACTGTGGCAAGGTCAAGCCCCCTGGCTGCGCAGGCCCACCGCGCAGGCCCCCCATGCGCCCGCCGGGGCCGCTGCTCAATCCAGCGCGATGCCGCGCGCGCGGATCAGCTGCGTCATCACGGCCGTCTCCTGCGCGATGGTCTTGCCGAAGCTGGCGGTGTCCTGCGCGATGGCCTCCACCCCCAGCTCGGCAAAGCGCTGCCGCACTTCGGGCAGTTGCAAGGCCTTGGCCACCTCGTCGGCCAGGCGTTGCACGATGGCCGGCGGCGTCTTGGCCGGCGCAAACAGGCCGAACCAGTTGCCCAGTTCCACGCCCGGGATGCCGGCCTCGGCCAGCGTGGGCGCATCGGGAAAGAACGGCGAGCGCCGCGTGCCGCTCACGGCCAGCAGCTTGGCCCGCCCTTCCCGGATGTGCTGGAAGCCCGATGCCGGGTCGAAGTAGTAGTCGATCTGCCCGGCCAGGATGTCTTGCAGCGCGGGCGCCGCACCCTTGTAGGGCACGTGCACCACGTCCACGCCCGCCTGCTGCTTGAACAGTTCGCCCACGAGGTGCATCTGCGTGCCCGGCCCGCCCGAGCCGTAGCTGAGCTTGCCCGGCGCGGCCTTGGCCATGGCCACGAGCTGCGCGGTCGAGCTGGCCGGCAGGCTCTTCTTGGCCACGAGGTAGAGCTGGGCGTAGCCCAGGCTGGTCACGGGCCGCAGGTCGCGCTCGGGGTTCAGCGCGGGCTTGAACAGGCTCGGGTTGGCCGTCTGCACCGAGATCGGCGCGACCATGAAGGTGTAGCCGTCGGCCGCAGCGCGGATGGTCTCGCTGGCCGCGATGTTGCCGCTGGCACCGGGCCGGTTGTCCACGACGATGGGCTGCTCCAGCGCCTTTTGCAAGGGCAGGCCGACGGCGCGGGCCATGATGTCGGTGGTGCCGCCGGCAGGAAAGCCGACGACGAAGCGGATGGGTTTGCTGGGCCAGGCCTCCTGGGCCGGCGCCTGGCCGGCACCTGCGGCCAGCAGGCAGGCGGCGGCCGTGGCGCGCAGCAGTGCGCGGCGCTTGGATGCGATGGGGTTGCGTGTGGGCATGGCTTGTCTCCGTGGGGT
>DATKFT010000150.1:0-9200 GCA_035544335.1 Pseudorhodoferax sp. | reverse complement strand
CGTGCTGATGGCCGCGCTGATCGTGGCGCTCAAGCGCACCCAGCTCGGCCGCGCGCTGCGCGCCATCGCCGAGTCGCCCAAGGCGGCCCACCTCGTGGGTGTGAACGTCGAAGGCCTGTTCTACATGACCTCGTTCGCGGCCGCCGCGCTGGGCGGCCTGGCCGGCGTGCTGATCGCGCTGTACTCCAACGCCGTGTTTCCGCTCATGGGCCAGCCCATGCTGCACAAGGGCATCGCCGTGATCATCCTGGGCGGCATGGGCGACATCCGCGGCGCCATGCTGGGCGGCCTGTTCCTGGGCTTCGCCGAGGTGCTGTCGGTGGCCTACCTGGGCTCCAACATGCGCGACGCCGTGGCCTTCGGCCTGCTGTTCCTCGTGCTGCTCGTGCGCCCCAAGGGCCTGTTCGGCACCGTGCAGGAGCGCAAGGTATGAGCGCCGCTTTCGACAACTTCTGGGCGGTCTACAGCAACGTGGTGCTCGGCATGGGCACCAACGCGCTGCTGGCCCTGTCGATCTGGCTCACGCTGTCCTGCGGCATGCTGGCCATGGCCAACGCCGCCTTCATGGGCATCGGCGCCTACACCTCGGCCATCCTGACCATGAACTACGGCGTGCCGTTCCCGGTGGCCATCGCCGCCGGCATGGCCGCACCCGCGCTGGTGGCCTTCGTGATGGGCAAGCCCACGCTGCGCCTGTCCGGCGTGTACCTGGCCATGGCCACGCTGGCCTTCGGCGAGGTGGTGCGCATCGTGCTCTTGAACTGGGAGTCGCAGACCGGCGGCGCGCTGGGTCTGAGCGGCATTCCGCAGCAGACGCAGTGGTGGCACGTGCTCTTGGCCGTGGTGCTCGTGGTGCTGGGCCTGTGGCGGCTGCGCCGCTCCAAGGTCGGGCGCGCGTTCGAGGCCATCAAGGAGGACGAGACGGCCGCCGGCATGATGGGCATCGACGTCGATGGCCATAAGATGCTGGCCTTCGTGCTCGGTGGCGCGATCGCCGGCCTGGCCGGCGTGCTCAACGCGCACCTGACCTTCTTCATCGGCCCCAACGAGTTCGGCTTCGACCGTGGCGTGGACATCCTCACGATGACCATCCTGGGCGGCATCAGCAGCCTGATCGGTCCCATCCTGGGCGGCACCATCCTGACCGTGCTGCCCGAGGCGCTGCGCGGCTTCGGCGATTTCCGCCTCGTGGTCAACGGCGTCATCCTCGTGCTGATCGTGCTGTTCCTGCCCAAGGGCATCTGGGATCCGGCGCGCTTGCGCCAATGGTTCGGCCGCAAGGGAGGCCAGGCATGAGCACCCCCATCCTGCGCCTGAACAGCGTCTCGCGCCATTTCGGTGGCCTGAAGGTGCTGCAGGACGTGAACTTCGAAGTGCCCCAGGGCGGCGTGTTCGGCCTGATCGGCCCCAACGGTGCCGGCAAGACCACGGTCTTCAACCTCACCACAGGCCTGTTGCCGACCACGGGCGGCACCATCCATTTCGAGGGCCGCGACATCGCGGGCATGAAGCCCTACGAGATCACGCGCGCGGGCATCGCGCGCACCTTCCAGAACATCCGCATCTTCAAGGAGATGACGCTGCTGGAGAACGTGATGGTGGGCATGCACGCCAAGCTGCAGTACGGCACGCTGGCCTGGCTGGCCGGCAGCGGCAAGTACGCGGCCGAGGAGCGCCGTGCGCGCGACCGTGCGGCCGAGCTGCTGTCCTGGGTCAAGCTGGACCACAAGTCGGCCGACATCGCCGACAACCTGTCCTACGGCGACCAGCGCAAGCTCGAACTCGCGCGCGCGCTGGCCACCGACCCCAAGCTGCTGCTGCTGGACGAGCCCGTGGCGGGCATGAACAGCACCGAGAAGACCGACCTCATGCACGAGATCCGCAACATCGCGGGCCGTGGCTACACCATCTTCATGATCGAGCACGACATGCGCTTCGTCATGGGGCTGTGCGAGCACATCGCGGTGCTCAACTTCGGGCGCATCATCTCGCGCGGCGATCCGGACCACGTGCGCAACGACCCGCAGGTGATCGAGGCCTACCTGGGCCGCGAGGAAGACGAAGCGTCGACGGAGGGCCCCGCGCCATGAACACCGCTGCAACCCCTGTGCTGCAGGTCAGCGGCCTGCAGGTCTCCTATGGCCACATCGAGGCCGTCAAGGGCATCGCCTTCGAACTGCGCGAAGGCCAGATCACCACGCTGGTGGGTGCCAACGGCGCGGGCAAGTCGACCACGCTGCTGGCCCTGTCCGGCCTCGTGAAGAAGGCCGGTGGCCGCGTCGTGCTCGCAGGCCAGGACGTCACCAGCATGGCGCCGCACAAGATCGTGTCCTCGGGCATGGTGCAGGTGGCCGAAGGGCGGGCCACGCTGACCACGCTGACCGTGCGCGAGAACCTGGAGCTCGGCGCCTACACGCAGCGCAGCGCCGGCCGCGCGCAGGACCTGGAGCGCATCTTCACGCTGTTCCCGCGCTTGAAGGAGCGCGAGGGCGGCCTGGCCGGCAACCTGTCGGGCGGCGAGCAGCAGATGCTGGCCATCGGCCGCGCGCTGATGGCGCGCCCGCGCGTGCTGCTGCTGGACGAGCCCTCGATGGGCCTGGCGCCCATCATCGTGCAGGACATCTTCCGCACGCTGCGCGAGATCAACCGCGAAGGCCTGACCATCTTCCTGGTCGAGCAGAACGTGCGCCAGGCGCTCAAGATCGCCGACCGCGCCTATGTGCTGGAGACCGGCAAGATCGTGCTCGAAGGCTCGGGCCGCGAACTGCTGGACGACCCCAAGGTGCAGGACGCCTACCTGGGCGGCTGAGGCGCCGCGCGGGCAGGCCGGCCGTCTGCCCGTTTCCTGCCGGCCGCATCAGAACTGCGTGCCGGCCGTCAGGTACACACGCGGAGTCAGCGTCATGCTGGTGCGCGTCTCCACGGTGTTGCCCAGCGCATCGACCGTGCGCCGGGTGCGGTCGAACGGCGCGTCGCCGATGTTGAACACGCCCACGCGCCAGTAGCCCCAGCCGCGCACCAGTTGGCCCAGGTAGATGTCGAGCGCAGCCCGCGCGGCACTGCGCCCGCCGACCGGCGCGCTGTCGAGCTGGGCCGGGCCGGTCAGCGCCAGCGTGGCCCCGCCGAACCAGCCGCCCGCGCGCGGCATGGGCCTGGCGACGGTGGTGCTGGCCGTGTAGCGCGCCTGGCCCGGGATGCGGCTGCCTGCGTCGGGGCCGTCCAGCATGCGCGATTGCAGCAGGCTGGCGTTGGCCGAGAGCGTCCAGTCCGCGCCCAGGCCCAGCCAGCCGAGGCCGGTCTTGGCATCGGCCTCCAGGCCCCAGACCAGGGCGCCACCGACATTGGCGCGCCGCTCGGTCCAGCGGCCAGCGTCCAGCGTGGTCACCGTCGCGATGGTGTCGTGCAGGCGGCGCACGAACAGGTTCAGTCCCAGCTGGCCCTGCGGCGCAAGCCGCCGCTCCAGGCCCGTGTCCAGGGTCCAGGCGACTTCGGGCCGCAGCCGCGGATTGCCTGCGGTGTCGGGATTGTCCAGGCCATTGGCCCCCTGGGCCGGGATGCGGCGGTCCACCAGGTCCCAGATGTTGGGGTTGCGCGTGACGCGCGAGAGGTTCAGGCGCCACTGCAGCTGCGCGTCGATCGGTGTGCGCAGGTGCAGCGAGGGCTGCAGGAACCGGATGCGGCGTTGGGTGAGCAGGGCGCTGTCGTTGCCGCTGATCGTCAGCGACTCGGCGCGCAGGCCAGCCGTCAGCGTGGTGCTGGCCGGAAGCTCCCATTCGTTCTGGCCCCACAGCACCTGGCGGCGCAGCACCACGCCCAGGTCGAGCTGGCCGACGCCGGCCGCCGATGCGCTGGTGTTGGCCACCTGCAGGCGACGTTCGTCGACCAGGGCGCCGAGCTGCCACAGCAAGGGATCGGCCGTGCCCGAGAGCTTGGTCGACAGCGACCGCAGCCGGTCGTGGCGGCTGTCGTGGAATGCATAGGCTTCGTCGCCGAGCGCGCCGGTGGCCTGCAACACATTGCCCACGCGGTCCACGGTGTCGCGCGCGTGGCTGCTGGCCAGCGTGGTCCCCAGCTTGCTGCGCGTGAAACGGTGGGTCCAGTCGGCCGCGCCCTGCAGGTACTCGCGCTGGTAGCGGTGGACCTCCGAACTGTCCGGCGGGGGTGGGGTGCCGCTGCCACTGGCCTCGGCCAGCGTGTCGTAGTGGCCGCCGAAGCGCGCGCGGCTCCAGGTGCCGCGCAGCGCCAACTGGTCCGATGCGCCGAGCCGGCCCTGCAGCCGCGGCAGCAGTGTCTCGTCGGTGCGCCGGTAGCGACCCTCGGCATGCGAGGCCGCCGTGCGCACGCCGTTGACGAAGCGCTCGCGCTCCACGTCCGAGCCCAGCAGCAGGCCGGTGCGCGACACCGCGAGAAAGTACGACCAGGGCTGCTCGGCCAACGCGGTGGGGCTGGCGGTGTCAGAAGGGACCGCCGGAGCGGCAGCAGCGGCCGGTGGCGCGGCACCGCTGCCCGTGCCCGGCAGAGGCCCCGAGCGCGAGAAGAACAGCTGCGCGGCGTTGCGGCCCCAGACATGGTTGTCGGTCGCACGCAGCGTGGTCTCGCGCTGCGCCGTGGCCTGGCGCAGCACGATGTTCAGCGTGCCGCCGGTGGCGCCCGAGAACTCGGCCGTGGGCGCGCGCACGACCTCGATGCGTTCGAGCACCTCGGCCGGCAACTGGTCCAGCGGCAGCTGCGTGCGGCCGCTGCCCACGCGCTGGCCGTCGACCAGCAACTGCGTGGCGCTGCGTTCCATGCCGCGCATGCGGATCTCGATGCCGCCGCTGGCGTTCGGCGTCACCTGCACGCCGGGCAACTGGCGCAGCACGTCGGCCACCGAGAAGGCGCCGAGCTCGGCGATGTCGGCCCGGTCCACCACCACCAGTGAGCCCGTCGCGAAGAAGCGCTGTTCGATCGAACGCCGCGCTCTGACCGTCACGGTCTCGAGCGGGCGCGCCTGCGCGTCGTCGTTCTCGCCGGGGATGCCTTGAGCCCACAGGGACGTGGCCTGCGCGAGCAGGGTGGCCGCGAGAGCCAAGCCGCATGGTCCGCGTGGTGTCGTTCGCATGGGGCTTCTCCGCAGTGTGGGTGTTCTGGCTTGCTGCCGATTCTGGTGGGGCCAAGCCAAAGAACAGCCAAAGCTGGCGCACGGCGCCGCGCCAGCGTGCCGGTGCCGCGCCACAATCCGCGGCATGCCGTGCCCCCGCATTCCGTGCTCCAGGTACCGCGCTTCCAGTAGGGGCGCTTCCCACAGGGCCGCTTCCGTGCGTTCGGGCCGCCCAGCGGTGCGGACATGCATCTGCTGCTGATCGAAGACGACCTGGAGCTGGGCCGTGCGCTGCAGGCCGCCCTGCGCGTGGAAGGGTTCAGCAGCGAATGGCACCGACGCGCCGGCGATGTGCCCGCCGACGTCGACAGCGGCGCCTACGACTGCGTGCTGCTGGACCTGGCGCTGCCCGACGGCAGCGGGCTCGACCTGCTGCTGCGCTGGCGCCGCGCCGGAGCGCGGGTGCCGGTCATCGTCATCACCGCGCGCTCGGCCGTGGCCGACCGCCTGGCGGGTCTGGACGGCGGCGCCGACGACTTCGTCGTCAAGCCCTTTGCGACGGAGGAACTGGTGGCGCGCATCCGCGCCGTGCTGCGCCGTGCCGCGCACCAGGCCAGCGAGCGCTGGACGCTGGGCACATTGGTCATCGAACCGCGCAGCCGGCGTGTCACGCAGCGTGGCACCCTGCTGGCACTGTCGCCGCGCGAGTTCCAGATCCTGCTGGAGCTGGCGCGCGAGCCCGGCGCCGTGGTTGCCAAGGGCGCGCTGTCGCAGCGGCTGGAACCGCTGGGCGAAGCGCTGGACTTCAGCGCGCTGGAGATGCACATCTCCAATCTGCGCCGCAAGATCGGCTTCGAGACCATCCACACCGTTCGTGGCGTGGGCTACCTGCTGGTGTCATGAGCACCGCCGGGCCGCCCCAAGGTGCTCAGCACCGCAGCGCGCAGCGCGAAGGTACTCCGGTGAGCACCGCCGGGCCGCCCCAAGGTGCTCAGCACCGCAGCGCGCAGCGCGAAGGTACTGACGGACTGGCACGGCTCGCGCTTCCTCGCAGTGCAGCGGAGCTGGCAGCATGAAGCGCTTGGCCGCCTGGCTGACCGAGCCCACTCTGGTGTGGCGCAGTACCTGGTCGGTGCTGGCCGCCTTCGTCGTCGTCTGGGCCGTTCTGCTCGGCTACAACTACGCCATGAACCACCAGGCGCTGGCGACCGGGCCGAACCTGCGCAAGTTCGGCCACGCGCTGGCGCAAGCCCTGGCCGAGATCGACGATGCGGCGCAGGCGCGTGCCGCGCTGCGCGTGTCGGAGCACTGGATCAACACGCGGCGTGCGGACGACGAGCGCTTCAGCGGCCGGTTCAAGTTCGCGTTGGTCGACCGGGATGGCAGCTCCGTCTACGTGTCACCGGGCTTCGATGCCCACGCTGCGCAGGCCGCCGACCCGGTGGCACATGCCGACATCGCGGGTGTGCCACACCGTCTGTTCCGGGCCGGTGCCGGCCGCTGGACCCTGAGCATCGCCGAGCCCCGGCGCATGCCTGCGGACTTTCTGGCCTACAACGCGCGCAACCTGCTGCCCTACCTGCTGCTGGCCTCTCCCATCGTGCTGCTGGCGGTCTGGCTGTCGGTGCGCAACGGCCTGCGCCCGTTGCAGCGCCTGGCCACACGCATCGCCGGCCGGCGCGACGACGATCTGCAGCCCGTGGGCCTGGACGTGCGTCACCGCGAACTGCGCCCGCTCGTACAGGCGCTGGACCGGCTGTTGAGCCATGCGCGCGGGCGACTGCAGCACGAGCGCGCGTTCGTGCAGGACGCTGCGCACGAGTTGCGCACCCCGTTGGCGGTCATCACGGCCCAGGCCCATGTGCTCGCGCGTTCGCAAGACGGCGCGGCGCGCGCCGCCGCACAACAGCATCTGGAACAGGCCATCCAGCGCAGCGCACATCTGGCGCGGCAATTGCTCGACCTGGCCGAGCTCGACGAGGCCGCGCGCGGCGCACCCCAGGCGGCCGATCTGGCCGAGCCGCTGCGTGCCCTGCTGGCCCAGGCGGCGCCCGCCGCAATGGCGCGCGGCATTGAACTCGTGCTGGAGGCGCCGGAACACCTGGTACGCCCCACCGCGCTGCCCGCGCTGCAGTCCGTCGTGACCAACCTGGTCGACAACGCGCTGCGCTATGGCACGCCGGGCGGCACCGTGCTGGTCTCGCTGCAGGCGCTTGGCGCGGGTTGGGCGCTGGCCGTGCAGGACGACGGGCCCGGCATCGCGCCGGCCGAGCATGCGCGCGTGTTCGAGCGCTTCTACCGCGCCGCGGGCCAGGCTGCCAGTGGTTCGGGGCTGGGCCTGGCCATCGTGCGCCAGGCGGTGTCGCGCCTGGGTGGCACCGTGCACATCGGCGCAGGGCTGCATGGCCGCGGCGTGGGGCTGTTCGTCGAGGTGCCGGCACCGCGCGGGGCCTCCTCCTAAAATCCGCCCCGCCGCGCGGTCCGCCGTGGTGCCGTGGCGCGCCTTCACGCATGTCCGACACCGACTCCGACGCTCTCACGCCCGCGCTGCGGCGCTCCATCCTGCTGCTTTCGCTCTCGAACTTCGCGAGCATGTCGGTGCAGCGCATCTGCGACGCCATGCTGCCGGCGCTCGCGCAGGAGTTCTCGGTCTCGCTCACGCAGGCCGCGCAGGTGGTGTCGTTCTTCGCGATCGCCTATGGCCTGGCGCTGCTGGTCTACGGGCCGCTGGGCGACCGCGTGGGCAAGTTCCGGCTGATCGCGCTGTGCACGCTGGGCTGCAGCGTGGGCAGCGTGGTCTCCGCGCTCGCGCCGGACCTCACCACGCTGGTGCTGGGCCGCGTGCTCGTGGCCGTGGCGGCCGCCGCGATGATCCCGATGGCGCTGGCCTGGGTCGGCGACGCCGTGCGCTACGAGCGCCGCCAGGAGACACTGGCGCTGCTGGGCCTGGGCTCCACGCTGGGCCTGGTCTGCGGCCAGCTCTTCGGCGGCCTGTTCGCCGACTGGTTCGGCTGGCGCTGGGCCTTCTGGTTCCTGACGGCCCTGTTCGGCGTGGTGGGCGTGCTGCAGTGGCGCGACTGGCAGCGCCAGCGCGTGCAGCCGCACCGCATGGCGGGCCTGGCCGAGGCCACGGCCACGCGCACGCCGTTCGGCGCGCAGCTGCGCACGCTGCTGCGCAGCCCGCATGCGCGTGCCGTGCTGCTCGTGGCGCTGCTGGAGGGCGCGCTGGCCTTCGGTGTGATGGCGATCTGGGCCTCGCACCTGCACGAGCGGCTGGGCCTCTCGCTGGCCGGTGCGGGCGCCAGCGTGGCGCTGGCCGGTGCGGGGGGTGTGCTGTACATGCTGACCGCGCGCCGCCTGATTCCGCGGCTGGGCGAACGCGGCCTGGTGCTGACGGGCGGCACGCTGCTCGCGCTGGGCGCCTGCGGGCTGGCCTTCGCGCCGCATGTGGCGCTGGCGCCGCTGGCCAGCCTGGTTGCGGGCTTCGGCCTGTTCATGCTGCACAACACGCTGCAGGCCAATGCCACGCAGATGGCGCCCGAGGCACGCGGCCTGGGCGTGGCCGTGTTTTCGACCGCACTGTTCCTGGGCCAGTCGCTGGGCGTGCTGCTGGCCGCCAGCCTGGCCGGGCGCTGGGGCTCCACCACGGTGGTGGCGCTGGCGGCCGGCGCGGTGCTGGCCACGGCCTATGGCTTCGGCCAGGCGCTGCGGCGCCGCGACCTGGCCGCGGCGCGCACCTGAAGAACAGACCATGGCCGGCACCGACTCCCCCTGCCTGTCCTGCGGCGCCTGCTGCGCGTGCTTTCGCGTCGACTTCTCCGTGACCGAGCTGCAGCAGGAGGGCGGCAGCGTGCCCGATGGCTTGGCTGTCGCGGTGACGGGCTACACGGCGCGCATGCGTGGCACCGACCATGCGCCGCCGCGCTGCGCGGCGCTGACCGGCAAGGTCGGCCAGCGTGCAGCCTGCGGCATCTACGAGTGGCGGCCCTCGCCCTGCCGCGAGTTCGAGGCCGGCAGCGCGGCCTGCGACCGCGCGCGCGCGCGCCACGGCCTGGCGCCGCTGGACGCCTGATCCGCCGCGCGCGGGCAGCCGCGTGCACGATCAACCGCTCACCAGCAG
>DATKFT010000149.1:0-7376 GCA_035544335.1 Pseudorhodoferax sp. | reverse complement strand
CCGCACCAGCGCAAAGCGCGCATCGGCCACCATCAGGAACAGGGCCACCGCGCTGAACACCATCAGTTTGGTGAGCGCGGAAGTGCCCTGCTTGAAGAATGGTGGCGGGGTTCTGTCCAGCGTACCCAATGGCATCGCCGTCCCCTGAAGATCACTCGCTCGTGAAGATGGAGCCCAGGCGGTCCATCCGCTCCAGCGCGATGCCGCAGCCGCGCACCACACAGGTCAGCGGGTCCTCGGCCACGAGCACGGGCAGGCCGGTCTCCTCGGCCAGCAGGCGGTCCAGGTCGCGCAGCAGTGCGCCGCCGCCCGTCAGCATCATGCCGCGCTCGGCGATGTCGGCGCCGAGTTCGGGCGGCGTCATCTCCAGTGCGTTCTTGACCGAGGCGACGATGTTGTTGAGCGGGTCGGTCAGGGCTTCCAGGATCTCGTTGGACGAGATCGTGAAGCTGCGCGGCACGCCTTCGGACAGGTTGCGGCCCTTGACTTCCATCTCCTTGACCTCGGAGCCCGGGAAGGCCGAACCGATGTTCTTCTTGATGGCCTCGGCCGTGGGCTCGCCGATCAGCATGCCGTAGTTGCGGCGGATGTAGTTGATGATGGCGTCGTCGAAGCGGTCTCCGCCCACACGCACGCTGCCCTTGTAGACCATGCCGCCCAGCGAGATCACGCCGACCTCGGTGGTGCCGCCACCGATGTCCACGACCATGGAACCCGAGGCCTCGGCCACGGGCAGGCCGGCGCCGATCGCGGCGGCCATGGGCTCCTCGATCAGGTAGACCTGGGAGGCGCCGGCGCCCAGCGCAGACTCGCGGATGGCCCGACGCTCCACCTGGGTGGATCCACAGGGCACGCAGATGATGATGCGCGGGCTGGGCCGCAGCACGCCGCGCGGGTGCACCATCTTGATGAACTGCTTGAGCATCTGCTCGGTGACCGTGAAGTCGGCGATCACGCCGTCCTTCATCGGGCGGATCGCCTCGATGTTGCCGGGCACCTTGCCCAACATGGCCTTGGCTTCCTTGCCCACGGCCTGGATCGTCTTCTTGCCCTGGGGCCCGCCCTCGTGGCGGATGGCGACGACAGAAGGCTCGTCGAGCACGATGCCCTTGTCGCGCACGTAGATCAGGGTGTTGGCTGTGCCAAGGTCGATCGCCAGGTCGGTCGAGAAATACCGCCGGAAAGCACCAAACATTGAAAAATTCCTCTCGGGGGCACAGCATCCGCAAGGCGATGCGACCGCCCCGGCATCGCGTCGAATCGGGTGGGTGTTGACGCGTCAGGCTGCGTCAAACCGGCCCTCGCGCAAAGGCGGGATAATACCTGATCCCCCCGTGAAAACCCGCCGCAAACCCTTGTGGCCGGGCGTTTCCACGGTCTTCTGCAGCTAAGTTTTCCATGGCACTGACCTCCGACGACATCTCACGCATCGCCAATCTGGCGCGGCTGGAACTGCACGATGCCGAGCGTGCGCGCATGCTCGGCCAGATCAATGGCTTCTTCGACATCGTCGAGCGCATGCAGGCGGTGGACACCACCGGCGTGGTGCCGCTGGCGCACCCGGCCGACGTGGTGTCCGACGTGACGCTGCGCCTGCGCGAGGACGCGGTCAGCGAGCCCAACGCGCGCGAAGCCAACCAGCGCAGCGCGCCGGCCGTGGAACGCGGCCTGTTCCTGGTTCCCAAAGTGATCGAGTGAGCGAGCAAGCCATGGCCTTTGACCTGACCCACGCCTCGGTCGCCGCGCTCGCGGCCCGCATCCAGTCCCGCGAGCTGTCGGCCGTCGAGGCCGCCCAGCATTTCCTGGCCCGCATCGAACAGCACCGCGGGCTCAACGCCTTCGTCGCCACCGACGCCGAGGCCACGCTGGCCCAGGCGCGCGCTGCCGACGCGGCGATTGCCGCCGGCACCGCCGGCCCGCTGGCCGGCGTGCCCATCGCGCACAAGGACATCTTCGTCACGCGCGACTTCCCGACCACGGCCGGCTCCAAGATGCTGGACGGCTACCGTTCGCCGTTCGACGCGACCACGGTGGCGCGCCTGGCCACGGCCGGCGCCGTCACGCTGGGCAAGCTCAACTGCGACGAGTTCGCGATGGGCTCGTCCAACGAAAACTCGGCCTACGGCGCCGTGCAGAACCCCTGGGACGCCGCGCGCATCCCGGGCGGCTCCTCGGGCGGCAGCGCCGCGGCCGTGGCCGCACGGCTCGCGCCGGCCACCACGGGCACCGACACGGGCGGCTCGATCCGCCAGCCCGCGGCCTTCTGCGGCATCACGGGCATCAAGCCGACCTACGGCCGCGCCTCGCGCTACGGCATGGTGGCGTTTGCCTCCAGCCTGGACCAGGCCGGCCCCATGGCACGCAGCGCCGAAGACTGTGCGCTGCTGCTGTCCGCCATCTGCGGCCCCGACCTGGACCGTGACTCGACCTCGCTGGACCGTCCGGCCGAAGACTTCTCGCGACAGCTGGGCGACAGCCTGGAAGGCCTGCGCATCGGCCTGCCCAAGGAATTCTTCGGCGAGGGTCTCGCGCCCGACGTGCGCGCTGCGCTGGACGCCGCGCTCAAGGAATACGAGAAGCTCGGCGCGCGCCTGGTCGAGATCTCGCTGCCGCGCACCGAGCTGGCCATTCCGGTCTACTACATCATCGCGCCGGCCGAGGCCAGCTCCAACCTCTCGCGCTTCGACGGCGTCAAGTTCGGCCACCGTGCCGCCCAGTACGGCGACCTGCTGGACATGTACAAGAAGACGCGCGCCGAGGGTTTTGGCGACGAGGTCAAGCGCCGCATCATGGTCGGCACCTACGTGCTGAGCCATGGCTACTACGACGCCTACTACCTCAAGGCGCAGCAGATCCGCCGCATGATCGCCGACGACTTCCAGCAGGCCTTCCAGCACTGCGACCTGATCGCCGGCCCGGTCGCGCCCACCGTGGCCTGGAAGCTCGGCGACAAGGCCGACGACCCGGTGGCCAACTACCTGGCCGACATCTACACGTTGCCCGGCTCGCTGGCCGGCCTGCCCGGCATGAGCCTGCCGGCCGGCTTTGGCGAGGGCCGCATGCCCGTGGGACTGCAATTGATCGGCAACTACTTCGGCGAGGCCAGGCTGCTCAACGCGGCCCACCGCTTCCAGCAGGCCACCGACTTCCACCTCCGCCAGCCGGAGGGCTTCTGACATGAGCGACACCAACCCTTTCGCAGCCGCGCAAGCCGGCCGCTCCACGGGCCCGCTGGTGCAGGGCTATGAGGTCGTCATCGGCTTCGAGACCCACGCCCAGCTGTCCACCGCCAGCAAGATCTTCAGCCGCGCGTCCACCGCCTTCGGCGCAGAGCCCAACACCCAGGCCTGCGCCGTGGACCTGGCCCTGCCCGGCACGCTGCCCGTCATGAACAAGGGCGCGGTCGAACGCGCCATCCGGCTCGGCCTGGCGCTGGGCTCGACGATTGCGCCGCGCAGCATCTTCGCGCGCAAGAACTACTTCTACCCCGACCTGCCCAAGGGCTACCAGATCAGCCAGTACGAGATCCCGGTCGTGCAGGGCGGCACGGTCAGCTTCTACCTGGGCGAGGAGTTGAAGACCGTGCGCCTGGTGCGCGCGCATCTGGAAGAAGACGCCGGCAAGTCGCTGCACGAGGACTTCATCGGCCAGAGCGGTATCGACCTGAACCGCGCCGGCACGCCGCTGCTGGAGATCGTGACCGAGCCCGACATCCGCTCGGCGGCCGAGGCCGTGGCCTATGCCAAGGAGCTGCACAAGATCGTGACCTGGATCGGCATCTGCGACGGCAACATGCAGGAAGGCAGCTTCCGCTGCGACGCCAACGTCTCGGTGCGCAGGCCCGGCCAGCCGCTGGGCACGCGGCGCGAGATCAAGAACCTGAACAGCTTCAAGTTCATGCAGCAGGCGATCGATTTCGAGATCCGCTGGCAGATCGAGCAGATCGAAGATGGACTCAAGATCCAGCAGGCCACCGTGCTGTTCGACCCCGACACGGGCGAGACGCGTGCCATGCGCACCAAGGAAGACGCGGCCGACTACCGCTACTTCCCGGATCCGGACCTGCCGCCGCTCGTGATCGCGCCCGAGTGGGTCGAGCAGGTGCGCGGCGAGATGCCTGAGCTGCCGCGCGCCATGGCCCAGCGCTTCGTGGCCGACTACGGCCTGCCGGCCTACGACGCCACGCAGTTGACGGCCAGCAAGGCCACCTCGGCCTACTTCGAGCAGGCCGCCCGCGCCAGCGGCCAGGCCAAGCTGGCCAGCAACTGGGTCATGGGCGAGATTTCGCGCCGGCTCAACGCGGGCGAGCTGGCGATCGACCAGGCGCCGGTCTCGGCCGCGCAGCTGGCCGCACTGCTGGGCCGCATCGCCGACAACACCATCTCCAACAATGCCGCACGCCAGGTGTTCGATGCCTTGTGGACCGGTGATGGCCAGGACGTGGATGCCGTCATCGAGGCCAAGGGCCTCAAGCAGATGAACGACGACGGTGCGCTCGAGAAGATCCTCGACGAGATCATCGCCGCCAACCCCGACAACGTCGCCCAGTTCAAGGCCGGCAAGGACAAGGCCTTCAACGCGCTGGTCGGCCAGGCCATGAAGGCCAGCAAGGGCAAGGCCAATCCGGCCCAGGTCAACGCGCTGTTGCGCAAGAAGCTGGAAGGCTGAGCGGCCTCGCGGGCCGGCCACCACCGCGGCAGCCGCCGCGGCTCATCGCGGCACGCTGCCCTGCTGCTCTGCCCAGAGCCGGCGCAGCCGTGCGAGTTCGTCGTCGTAGCGGTCGTTCACGCGCTTGCGTTCGGCCTCCTGGTCGGCGATGAAGCGCCGCTGCGCCGCCACATTGGTCTCGTACTCCTGCAGCTGGCTGCGCAGCTTGGCCGGCAGCTTGTCGGGCGGCGTGTTGGGATGGAACTCCAGTTCCTGGTCCAGCAGCTTGCGCTGCTTGTCCAGCTCGACCGTGCGCTGGCCGGCCGCAGCCAGCACATCGTCCACGAGCGCCACCGCGTCCGCGCGCGCGCGGTCGTGCGCGGCCTGGTCGCGGTAGCGCGCGAGCAGGGCCCGGTTGCGGCGGATCTCCTCGTTCGCCCTGGCCTGCTCCTCGGCGGTCTTGCGCTCGCGCGCCTCGGCCTGGGCGCGTTCGCTGGCGGTCAGCGAGGGGCCGACATGGCGCCGCACCGTGCCGCTCGGATTGAGCTCTTTCTGCGACCGGTCGATGCACTCCATGATCGGCCGGTCCGAGGTGATGCGCCGGCCCTGCGCGTCCACGCAGGTGTAGATGGCCTGCGCCTGCGCGGCACCGGCCCAGCCAGCGCCTAGCACGCCCAACACGAAGCGGGCGTGCAACAGGGTCACGACAGGGCGCCCTCCTGCACCCCGTAGCGCTGCCGGTAGGCGAGCACGCGACCATGGTGTTCGGCCAGCGCGCCCTGGTCGCCCGCGGCCAGGTACTGCAGCAGGTCCTCGAGCCGCGCGATCGCGCAGACCTGCAGGCCCAGCTGGCGGCGCACGTACTGCACGGCGCTGTGCGGCACGTCGCGGCCGTCTTCGGTCGCCATCTCCTGGCGGTCCAGCGCGATGACCACCGCATGCGGCGTCGCACCGGCCGCGCGGATCATGGCGATGGACTCGCGCACCGCGGTGCCGGCCGACATCACGTCGTCGACCACCAGCACGCGGCCCTGGAGCGGTGCGCCGACCAGCGTGCCGCCTTCGCCATGGTCCTTGGCTTCCTTGCGGTTGTAGGCGAACGGCAGGTTGCGGCCACGCCGCGCGAATTCCACGGCCAGCGCCGCGGCCAACGGGATGCCCTTGTAGGCCGGACCGAAGACCATGTCGAACTCGGTGCCGCTGGCCTGCAGAGCCGACGCATAAAATTGCGCGAGCCGGGCCAGCTTGACGCCATCGTCGAAGAGGCCCGCGTTGAAAAAGTACGGACTCATGCGGCCCGCCTTGGTCTTGAACTCCCCGAAGCGCAGCACACCGGCCTCGACCGCGAAGCGCACGAAGTCCTGGCCCAGTTGATCGTTCCGGCCGCCGCCTGCGGCGTCGGCCCCTTGTTCCACCATGGGAGCTTCCTTGTTCAAGTTGACCAGCCTGAATCTCAACGGCATCCGTTCCGCCACCACCAAGGGCGTCGAAGCCTGGATCTCGGCAACGGGGCCGGATTGTATTTGCGTGCAGGAGGTCAAAGCCCAGCACGCCGACGTCCAGGGCCGCTTCGAACAGCTCGCCGGCATGCAAGGCTACTTTCATTTTGCGCAGAAGAAGGGCTACTCGGGCGTGGGGATCTACAGCCGGCATGTGCCGAGCGATGTACGGATCGGCTTCGGCGCGCCCGAGTTCGACGACGAGGGCCGCTACATCGAGCTGCGCTTCGACACGCCCGCGCGCAAACTCTCGCTGATCAGCTGCTACTTCCCGAGCGGCTCCTCGGGCGAGGAGCGCCAGGCCGCCAAGTTCCGCTTCCTGGACCTGTTCGACCCCTACCTGGTCGCGCTCAAGCGCGAGCGCGAGTTCATCCTGTGCGGCGACATCAACATCGCCCACCAGCAGATCGACCTCAAGAACTGGCGCAGCAACCAGAAGAACAGCGGCTTCCTGCCCGAGGAGCGTGCCTGGATGAGCAAGCTGCTCTCGGAAACCGGCGTGGTCGACGTGTACCGCCAGCTGCATCCCGAGACCACGAGCGAGTGCTACACGTGGTGGAGCAACCGCGGCCAGGCCTGGGCCAACAACGTGGGCTGGCGGCTGGACTACCACCTGGCCACGCCGGCCATGGCCGCGCACGCGCGCACGGCTGCGGTCTACAAGGAGCAGCGCTTCTCCGACCATGCGCCGCTGACCATCGACTACGACTACCCCTGGTGATGCGGCCGCGGGCGCGGGCTTGACCCGGCCCCAGGGGCAGGCGCTACAACCCGGACATCCGAGGAGTCCAACCATGCGCAGCAGCCCCCGCCCCCTGTCCCCCGCCGAAGCCGCAGGCCGGCTCGGCATCTCGCCCAAGGCGCTGCGCCTGTACGAACAGCGCGGGTTGCTCACGCCCGTGCGCGATGCCCGGGGCTGGCGGCTCTACCGTCCGCACGACCTCGCGCGCGCGGCGCAGATCGTGGCGCTGCGCGGCCTGGGCCTGGGTCTGGCGCGCATCGGCCAGATGCTGGCCACGGACGCGCCGCAGGCGGCCATCCTGGCCGAACAGCAGGCCGCCCTGCAGGCCCAGCTGCAGCGCCTGGCCCGCACGGCAGACCAGCTGCGCGCCGCGCGCAGCGCCTTGCTGACACCTGCGCCGCCAATGCCGCCGCAGCCCACGCTGGACCTGCCCTGGCCCTGGGGCGGCGAGCGCTTCGTGCTGCGCACGGATGCCGCGCTGACCTGGA